>JBLMXE010000001.1:0-7372 GCA_050257615.1 Chlamydiota bacterium
CAATCCGCGGGTGACCGGGCCCATGAAGCAGCAGATTGACAAGCTGCAGCATGTTTCCACCTGCTTCCCCATGGAGCCGATGGTGACGCTGGCGGAAAAGCTGGCACAGATCACGCCGGGAGCGCTGAAAAAGTCGTTTTTTACGAACAGCGGCACCGAAGCCAATGAAACCGCGGTCCAACTGGCGCGGATGCATACGGGAAACTTCGACGTGGTGGCCCTGCGGCACGGATACAGCGGCCGCTCGGCGCTGGCCCAGAGCCTTACCGGCCAGAACACCTGGCGGCGCGGCACCATTCAGGTGGGCGTGGTGCATGCCATGAACCCCTATTGCTACCGCTGCCCCCTGGGGTTGAAGTACCCGGATTGCGGGGTGGCCTGCGCACGCGATCTGGAAGACGTGATCCAGACTTCGACGTCGGGGAGGATCGCGGCCTTTCTGGCGGAGCCCATCCAGGGCGTGGGCGGGTTTATTACTCCTCCCAAGGAATATTTCAAACTGGCGTTCAATATCGTGAAACAGTATGGAGGCGACTTCATAGCCGACGAAGTGCAGACCGGCTGGGGACGCACCGGGCACAAGTGGTTTGGAATCGAGCACTGGGAGGTAGAGCCCGACATCATGACCGCGGCCAAGGGCCTGGGGAACGGCGTGCCCATCGGGTTGACCGTCGCGCGGCCCGAAGTTGCCGATTTGATGCAAGGGCTGACCATTTCCACCTTCGGGGGCAATCCCGTAACCTGTGTGGCCGCCAAGGCGGTGATTGACGTGGTGGAAGAAGACGACTTGCGAACGAATGCCGCGGTGGTGGGCGGCTATTTCCGGCAAAAGCTGGAAGAGTTGCAGGAGAAGCACCCGTTGATCGGCGACGTGCGCGGCATGGGGCTGATGCAGGCCATGGAACTGGTGGAGGACCGGCAAAGCAAGAAGCCCGCGGCCAAGGCCACGGCCGCGCTCATGGAAGAAGCACGCCAGCGCGGCTTGCTGGTAGGCAAGGGCGGGCTGTGGGGCAATGTGATCCGCATGTCACCGCCACTGAACATCGGCAAGAGCGATGTGGAGGAAGCGGTGCGCATTCTGGATGAGAGCTTCAGTGCGGTGGAGAAGGGGTAGCGGGCAATGGGCTTCGACACCATCATCACCAACGGGATAGTGGTGACGGCCACGGACACCTACGCCGCGGATGTGGCCATTGCCGGCGGCGCTATCGTGGCCATCGGAAAGCAACTCCCTCGCGAGAACACGGGGCAGATCATTGATGCTGCGGGCAAGTACGTGATGCCGGGCGGCATTGACGTGCACACCCACCTGGACATGCCGTTCGGAGGCACGACCAGCTCGGACGATTTCGAGACCGGAACACGGGCGGCGGCGTTCGGGGGAACGACCACCCTTGTTGACTTCGCGATTCAGTACAAAGGGCAGGCGCTGCGCCAGGCTTTCGACACCTGGATGAAGAAGGCGGAAGGGAAAGCGGTGTGCGATTACGCTTTCCACTGCATCATTACCGACCTGCCGGACACGCGGCTGCCGGAAATCAAGTCGCTGGTGGAGGAGGGGGTAACCAGCTTCAAGCTGTTCATGGCCTACCCCGGCGTGTTCATGCTGGATGACGCCACTATTTTCAAGACGTTCCAGGCCACGGCCAAACAGGGCGCGATGGTGTGCATGCATGCGGAAAACGGCGGCGCCATTGACGTGATTGTGAAGCAGGCGCTGGCGGAAGGGAAAACCGCGCCCAAGTACCACGCGCTGACGCGGCCGACCACGGCGGAAGCCGAAGCTACTGCGCGGGCCATAGCCCTGGCGGAAATGGCACATGCGCCGGTATACATCGTGCATTTGAGCTGCAATGACGCCCTGGAGAAGGTACGCGAAGCGCGTGACCGCGGGCTGCCGGTACACGCGGAGACCTGCCCGCAGTACCTGTATCTTTCGATCGAAAACTTTGATGTGTCTGGCTTCGAAGGCGCGAAGTATGTGTTTACTCCGCCCTTGCGAGAGAAATGGCATCAGCAGAAGTTGTGGGAGGGGCTGAAGCAGAACGCTTTGGAAGTGGTCTCCACGGATCATTGCCCGTTTTGTTTTAAAGAACAGAAAGAACTGGGGCGGGATGATTTTACGAAAATACCCAACGGCGGTCCGGGAATCGAACACCGGCTAAGCCTGGTGTACAGCGGCGGAGTGGGTAGCGGGCATTTCAACGTGAACCGCTTTGTGGAACTGGTTTCGACCACGCCCGCCAAGCTGTTTGGGCTGTATCCGCGCAAGGGGACCATCGCTGCCGGAGCTGACGCCGATATCGTGATCTTTGATCCCCAGCGAAAGCACAAGATCAGCGCCAAGACCCACCACATGCGGGTGGATTACTCCATGTTCGAAGGCATTGAGGTGACGGGCATGCCGGAGACGGTGATCTCGCGCGGCGACATCATTATGCAGAATGACAAGTTCCTGGGGCGTGCTGGGCGCGGGCAGTTCGTGCGGCGGGCGGCGTACGGGGGAAGGTGAAGGGGGCGAGGGGCCGGGGCTAAAGCCCATTTTTCTCTGGCGTCTGTATTCGTGCGGCTAAAGCCGCACGCTTCCGCACTTACCCGCACTGCGCGAGAAATCACACGAATGTAATTGCGGAAACGCAAGGTCCCTCGACTCGCGCTCCCTCGCTACGCTCGGTCGCGCTCGCTCGGGATGACATCCGCGAAGAGGGAGTGGGAGCTAGCCGGGCGGGTAACGAAGAATCGTGTCACCATAGCGCGTGGCTGCCCGGGGACGGCACACTTCGTCGGTGCGGATGAGGCGGGCGCCGCGAGCGGCCAGCCCCGCCAGGGTCTTTTGGCCTACCTCCCTATTCAGGGTCTCGATGGCGTCGGCCACCACGGCGGTGCGGCGGCCGCGGTCGAGCAGACCGTTGGCCGCCATCTGCACACAATATTCCGTAACGACTCCAAAGACGATGAACTCGGTGTCGGGCGAGAACTGATCCACGACCGCGGCGACGTGGGGATTGGTGAAAACATTGATGTTTTGCTTCTCGAACAATATCTGCTCAAACGATAACAGGTTGCCGGGCAGGGCAAACGAATGATCGTTGGGAACGGTGTACAGGCTTTCGGCCCGGGCCTCAGGCACCAGGTCTGCGCCCGGGGTTCCGCGCAGGCAGTGGGGAGGAAATTCGCTGAACTCGGGGTCGCCGGGAGCGTGCTGGCAGGCGCTGGAAATGAGGAAAGCTTCGCGCTTGCGGGCAAGATCAACCAGCCGGCGGATGTTGGGCAGGAGCCGCTCGGCGCCGTGAACATAGAGAGCGCCGCCGGGAAGCATGAAATCGCGCTGCACATCAACCTGCCAGAGAACGGTCCTAACGGGCATGGGCAAGGGGGCGCGCCTCCTCAATCACGCGTCGGGCGAAGACTTTAGCACAGCCGGCCAGAACCTTTCACCACAGAGGACACAAAGGGCACAAAGGAAAAAGCTGGTCCAAACTGATTTGGGCGCGAGGAGATTGCCGACCGAAGCGCAGAGCTAATCTTTGCAAACAGGATAATTCGTGCAAAAATAACGCCCACTGTGCGGCGTGCTCTTCAAGCGCCGCGTCCACCGCGGTCCGAGGCAGGGATGATCCACTACGCGCGCCCCACAACGCTTGCCGAGACTGTCAACCTTCTAGCCGAAGAAGGCGGCAGCCTGCTGGCGGGAGGAACTGATTTTTATCCCAGCCTGGGAGACCGGCCGGTCGGCGGGAACGTGATTGATATTTCCAGAGTCAGGGAGATGAAGGGGGTAACGATTGCGGCCAATGAGATCCGAATCGGCGGGCTCACCACCTGGAGTGAGGTTCTGGCCAGTTCCCTGCCCCGATGCTACGACGCCTTGAAGAGCGCAGCGCGGGAGATTGGCGGAATCCAGATACAAAACAGGGGGACGGTGGCGGGCAACCTGTGCAACGCGTCGCCGGCGGCGGACAGCGTGCCGCCGCTGCTGGCGCTGGATGCGGAAGTGGAGTTGCTTTCGCGGAGTGGAAGCCGGCGGCTGCCGCTGGCGGAGTTTATCGCGGGGAACCGCAAGACGCTGCGCCGCCCGAATGAGGTTCTTACCGCGGTGATTGTGCCGCGCAGGCTGGATGATGCCGCGTCTGTATTCTTGAAGCTGGGCGCGCGACGCTACCTGGTGATTTCCATTGTGATGGTGGCCGCGGTGATCAAGGCAGAGGACGGACGCGTGGCAGAGGCACGGGTGGCGGTGGGAGCGTGCTCGGCGCGGGCGCAGCGACTTACGGCGCTGGAGCAGGCCCTGCGTCGGGCGCCGGCGAAACCCGGGATAGGGGCCATGGTCCGGGCAGAACACCTAGCAGCGCTCTCCCCGATTGATGATGCGCGCGCTAGCGCCAGTTACCGCCGAGACGCGGCGCGCACCCTAGTGGTGCGAGCGCTGGATGCGTGCGCGGGAAGTTGCTGAGATGGCTACCTTGGAAACGCCCAAGACCGGTACGAAAACACGGGTGAACTTCAGCGTAAATGGGCGCCCAGTGGAGGTCGCGGCCAGCCCTGTGGAGCGGCTGTCGAGAGTGCTGCGCGAGCGCCTGGGGCTCACTGGCACGAAGGTGGGCTGCGACGCCGGCGATTGCGGCGCGTGCACCGTGCTGCTGGACGGTGAGCCGGTGACTGCCTGCCTGGTCGCTGCAGGCCAGGCTGAAGGTTGCACAATCACGACGGTGGAGGGATTGCGCGAGCGCCCGCCGCTGTTCGGACGACTGCAGAATTCCTTTCTGCATCACGGAGCGGCGCAGTGCGGCGCTTGCACGCCGGGCATGCTGATGGCGGCGACGGCGTTGCTGGAACAAAATCCAGCTCCCTCGGAACAAGAGGTGATGGACGCGATCGGCGGTGTGCTGTGCCGCTGCACCGGGTATCGCAAGATTATTCATGCCATCGTGCAGGCAAACGTTTCCGAGCAGGCTGATGTTTCCGCCGGTGCAGGCGAGGCGGTGGGCAAGCGACTGGCGCGGCTTGACGGGCGGCGAAAGATTGAGGGCACGGAGATTTTCGGGGCGGACGGAATTCCGGCCCAGGCGCTGGCAGTGCGAGCGATTCGCAACCCTTACAACCGGGCGCGTTTCACTTTTGGAGATCTGGATGGCTTTGTTGGTGCGCGCCCGGGCATTCTCGCAGTGCTCACGGCGAAAGATGTGCCGGGAGAAAACCGCTATGGAGTGATTCCGCCCTTCGCGGACCAGCCAGTATTTGCGGAAAGCGAGGCCCGATTTCGCGGCGAAGCGGTGGCAGCGGTGGTGGGGGAAGCATCCGCTGTGGAACAACTCGAGCCGGCAGAGTTTCCGGTGAGCTGGGAGGAGTTGCCGGCGCTGACCGCCGTGGAGGCGGCGCTGGCGCCGGGCGCTCCGCTGATCCATGCAAATCGCGAAGGCAACGTGCTGGTGCGGGGGCGCGTGGTGCGCGGCGACGTGGAGAAAGCGCTGGCGGAAGCGGATGCTGTTGTGGAAGAGGAATACGAGACGGGCTTCGTGGAGCACGCCTACATCGAGCCAGAAGCGGGCTGGGCGCGGCGAGTGGGAGACACGATCGAAATCGAGGCGTGCACACAGTCACCATACATGGACCGCACGGACATCGCGCGTATTTTGGACATTCCGCCGGAGGCGGTGCGAATCATTCCCACCGCGGTAGGGGGAGGATTCGGGTCGAAACTCGACCTTTCCGTGCAGCCGTTCATCGCGCTGGCCGCATGGCGCCTCCGGCAACCGGCGCGAATGGTGTATACGCGGTTCGAATCCATCCTCTCCACCACCAAGCGGCACCCGGCGCGAATGCGGCTGCGGGCCGGGGCCAGCCGCGACGGCAAGCTGGTGGCGCTCGACTTCAGCGCTGACTTCAACACAGGAGCATATTCTTCCTGGGGGCCGACGGTAGCGGCGCGAGTGCCGGTACACGCCTCCGGGCCTTACGTAGTTCCGCATTACCGGGCGCTGACGCGGGCGGTGCACACCAATCTGGTGCCGGCGGGCGCGTTCCGCGGCTTCGGGGTGCCGCAAACCGCGATCGCGCAGGAACAGGTGTACGACGAGCTGGCCAACCGGCTGGGTATGGACCGCCTGGAGTTTCGCATTCTGAACGCATTAACCAATGAAACGCCAACCGTAACCGGCCAGGTGCTGGGAGCGGGAGTGGGAATCCGCGCCTGCCTGGAGGCCCTGCGCCCCAGGTGGAAGGCGGCACTGGCGGAGGCGGCAGCTTTCAACGCCAGCGCCAAGGGGCCGGTGCGGCGAGGGGTGGGAGTCGCGGGCATGTGGTACGGCTGCGGCAACACCTCCTTGCCCAATCCCTCCACTATGCGCGTGGGGCTGAAGGTGGATGGGCGGATTGCGCTGCACCAGGGAGCGGTGGACATCGGGCAGGGTTCGAACACAATTGTCACGCAAATCTGCGCCGATGCGCTGGGAGCGCCGATTGAGCAGTTTGATCTCGTCTGCGGCGACACAGCGATTACGCCCGATTGCGGGAAGACCTCGGCTTCGCGGCAGACCTTCGTGACGGGAAAGGCAGCACAGATGGCGGGAACGGAACTGCGGCGGGCTATCCTGAAGCTGACCGGCTGTTGCGATTGCGCAACACTCCGCTTTGAGAACGGCCGTATAACGGGCACAGAAGGCGGGAAGGAGTGCGTGCTGAACCTGCGCGGGTTGCCACTGGATGAGCATGGCTACGTGCTGACCCGTGAGGCCACATTCGACCCGCCTACGCAGCCTCTCGATGCCGATGGTCAGGGCATTCCATACGCAGTATTCGGCTTTGGCGCACACATGGCCGAGGTCGAGGTGGATACGGAACTGGGCACGGTAAAGGTGGTGAAGATCACGGCGGCGCACGACGTGGGGCGGGCTATCAATCCCACGCTGATTGAGGGACAAATCGAGGGCGGGGCCGCGCAGGGACTGGGGCACGCGCTGATGGAGGAATTCTTTCCCGGCAAGGGGGAAAACCTGCACGATTACCTGATCCCCACGGCGGGGGACATGCCACCGGTGGAATCCATTCTGATCGAGGATCCGTCGCCCATCGGGCCGTTTGGCGCCAAGGGCATCGGTGAGCAGGCGGTGATTCCGACCGCACCCGCGATCCTGAATGCCATCTGCCACGCTACCGGAGTGCGGATGCGGCGGGCCCCTGCGACGCCCGACCGGATAAGGGCCGCCATCCTGGCTACACGTTATGAATAACCAACCGCCCGAGGACACCATACGCTGCGATGCCTGCCCGGTATTGTGCTACATCAGGCCGGGAAGAGCGGGGGCGTGTGACCGCTACGGCAATCGCGAGGGGCAACTGGTGCGGCTGGATCCGCACGTAGTGCTGGACCGGG
>JBLMXE010000002.1:0-6155 GCA_050257615.1 Chlamydiota bacterium
CTTCCACCACCGGCGAGATGGCGTCCGGATCGGCGCTGATCGTGATATCAACCTGCACCTTCAGCTTCCTGCCCTCAAATTCACATCGTGAATTGCTCGCATCGTCCATGAGCCGCCCCACCCTGCAGAAGTACCAGTCTGGATTGATTGTAGCTGAGTCGAGTTCCTTTTTGGGCAGTGGTGTGCCGGGTCACGGCTGGTGGTGACCCCTGTCACGGCTGCGGCCCTCTTCTGTGCCTAATATCAGAATGTTGGCGCCCGCCCGCTGGCGCAAGAGTGTGGGAGGCTGCATGGCCCATCAGCTGACTACTTGCACTTATTGCGGAGTCGGATGCGGCCTGTACCTGGAGACTTCCGATAACCAGGTGATTGGCGCCTATCCCAGTGTTTCCCATCCCACCAACCAGGGCCGAATCTGCGCGCGGGGCTGGCACGTCCACGAAATTGCCAGTTCGCCGGAGCGCCTGAAGAAACCGCTGCTCAAGAAGAGGGGCGAATGGGGCGAAGCCGGATGGGAAGAGGCTTTCGAGTTTGTAGCCTCCCGGCTGAAGCGAATCCGCGCACAGCATGGTGCAGATTCGATAGCCTTCCTGAACTCTCCCCGCTGCTCCAATGAGGATAGCTACCTGCTGCAGAAGTTTGCCCGCGCCGTGATCGGCACCAATAACGTGGACCAGGGCGGCAGCGTTTTCTGCAACACCTCCATTGGCGTGCTGCTGGAGATGATAGGAGCGCCCGCCGCCACTACTTCCGTAGCCGACCTGCAGCACAGTGACGTGATCGTGGTGGACGGGGTGGACCTGGGGCGGCGGCTGCCCACCATAGGCGGCGCTGTAGTCCGGGCCAAGCAGCGCGGAGCCCGCCTGATCGTGATCGGCACGCGACGTCATCGCGTGGCCGAAAGCGCCGATATCTTTCTGCAGATTCGACCCGGCACAGAGGTGAATTTGTACGGCGCCATGGCCAAGGTCATCCTCGACCGCGGACTCATGGATCTGGCTTTTATCCAGGCTCGCTGCCGCGGCTATGACGCCTTCATGCGGCAGCTGAAAGAATATGACCTGCTGCAGGCCGCCGAGGTGTGCGGCGTGCCTGCGGAGATGATCGAAGCGGCCGCCATCAGCTACGCCGGCGCGCGGGCAGCCACCCTTCTTTATTCCACCAGCATGGAAGCGCGCAGCCGCCAGACCCTTCAGGCGGTAGTCAACCTGGTTCTCATGACCGGCAACTTGGGCAAGCCGGGCGCCGGAATTCTCGCCCTGAGCGAGCAAAACAACCTGCAAGGTGTTTGCGACATGGGCATGCTGCCTGACCGCCTGCCGGGTTACCGTGCAGTGGAAGACTCCAGGGGGCGCGCGGAACTGGAGTCGTTGTGGAAAGCTAAGCTGCCCGCCACTCCCGGCCGGCAGGCGCGTCCTCGCCTGGCGAATGGCATTAACTCTCATGTCAAGGCGCTATGGATGTGCCAGTACGATCCCGTCAGCGCCGCGGGCGTGCGAGAAGCCAACGACCTATTCCGCAATCTGGAGTTGGTGGTTTCACAGCAGTTGTTTATGACCGAAGCTGCCCGCTTTGCTGATGTGGTGCTGCCCACCACGGCCTACGGCGAAGAGCAGGTATCGTTCACCAGCACCGAGCGCCGCATTCAGCTGGCCCAAAAGGCGATTGAACCTGCGCCCGGACTGATGCCGGTGTGGCAACAGGTCACCAGGATCGCGAACCTGCTGGGTGCGAACTGGAATTACGCCTCCGCGAGCGAGGTGATGGAGGAGATCGGCCAAGCCGTTCCTTTTTATAGCGGAGCCAGTTACGAAAATCTGGCGCGCGAGTATGGGCGGCAATGGCCCTGCACCAAGGACCGTCCCCTGGGTACGCGCTATCTCTTCGCCGAAAACAACAGCGCCAAGTTTCATTTTGCTGCCGTTGCACGACCGCCGCAGGCGGCCCCCACTCCCGCTTTTCCCTTTCAGCTTTTCTTCGGCAGCTCCCTCTACTACTGGACACAGGATGTACTGGTGCGTCACAGCGAGACCCTGAAGCGCGAATACCGCATTCTGTGGCTGGACTATCCCCAGGGCTTTGTGGAGATCAACAGCGACGATGCGCGGAAACTCGGCATCCGCGACGGCCAGAACATTAGCCTGCACACGGCAACGGCTTGCGCCCAGGCGACAGCACGGGTTACCGCGGAGGTGAGAAGCGGCACTATTTTTGTTCCCTATTTCCTGCGTGATGTGGAGCGGAAACTCCTGGACGGAACTTCAGACCGCAGTCAGATCGTCCCGGTTCGGCTGGGAGAGGTGCCGGCATGAAAGCGCGGGTCCTTCCCAAATCCGATGTACTTGGCATCGTAGACCTGTTGCGCGGCCAAGGCTACGAAGTGCTGGCGCCGTTTTGCGGACGTGGACGGGATACTTACTTCGATACGGTCACCGACCAGAACCGGGATCAGATTCAAATCCATCTGCCGAACCCTTACTATCCGCCCAAGCGATTCGTTTTTCCTCACATCGAACGAATGATGAAGGCCGAGCGCGTGAATGGCGATCTCCGCATCGAGCCCACCTACGAAGCGCCCAAGCGCGCCATCTTCGGCATTCGCTCCTGCGACATAGCCGGCATTTATCACCTCGACCGCTTTTTCCTGGGACGGGAATTCAGCGATATCTACTACGAGAAGCGGCGGCGCAACCTGCTGCTCATAAACCTGGTCTGCACCGATTCGGAGCGCGACATAGGCAAGGAATGTTTCTGCATGTGCGCCGATACCGGCCCGGCCGCTCGCGATCACTTTGACCTGCAATTGATGGACCTGGGCGAGGAGTTTATGGCGGTGGCGGGCACACCCGCCGGGGAAGGCTTGCTGGCCCATCCCATCTTTCGCAAAGGAACGGAAGAGCATGTCGCCAAACGGCGCTCGATTTTGGAACAGCTGCGTACTCATTTCCAGAGCACGGAGACGAGCTGGTTTTCGGCCGCTGTCCGCCATGTCTCCCAGGAGAAAGTATCCGAGAGTACGTGGGAGGAAATCGGCCAGCGCTGCCTGGAATGCGGGGGCTGCACCTACGTGTGCCCGGCTTGCACCTGCTTCACGGTTACCGACCGGCAGGTCAGCGCGCGCGAGGTAGAACGGGTGCGAGTGTGGGATTCCTGCGCATTGGGCGGCTTTACCCGCATGGCCGGCGGCTTCAACCCGCGGCGCACGGTCCACGACCGGCGCAACCGGCGCTTTTTCCGCAAATTGTCACACTACTTCATCCAGCGGGAGCTGTCCATGGCCTGCGTCGGCTGCGGGCGCTGCGCCGCGGTCTGCCATGGCGATATCGGCATGCCGGCGGTGGTAGAGATGATTCGGCGGGCCACGGCCCAGGCGGAGGCGAAATGAGCGCCGCCAACCACAACGTCTATTTGCCCAGGCCAGCGGTGCTGGAGCGGGTAGTGGCGGAAATTCCCGAGGTCAAGACTTACTTCTGGCGCTTTGAAGACGCGCAGGAACAGCAGGCGTTTCACAATTTCCGGCCCGGGCAGTTCGCGCAGATCTCCCTGTTCGGGGTGGGGGAATTTCCTGCTTCCCTGCCCTCCAGCCCGGAGGAGAGGGAAACCTTCTTCACCATTCGCAAGGTGGGCAGCTGCACGTCAGCGCTGGACGAATTGCGGCCGGGCCAGAAGTTCGCGGTTCGCGGTCCCTACGGCAATGGCTTTCCCATGGAGGAGTACTACGGCAAGGACCTGGTGTTCGTGGCCGGGGGCATCGGAATGATTCCGCTGCGCTCCTGCATCGTTTACGCCTTGCAGCACCGCAAAAAGTATGACCGCATCCAGATTTTCTACGGGGCGAAGACGCCACAGGAACTCATGTACATGCCCAACCTGCGGGAATGGCAGCAATCGGCGGGAGTGGAGTGCTACCTGACCGTGGACCGTCCCGACGCAAGCTGGACCGGCAACGTGGGCGTGGTGGGCAGCCTTTTTACCCAGCCGGGAGTGAAGGTGGCAACCGAAAACAGCATCGCTTTTGTGTGCGGGCCGCCGGTCATGTTCCGTTTCGTCATAAGAGACCTGCTGGCTATGGGCTGCCAAGAAAAGAACATTGTTTCCACTTTGGAACGCTACATGAAATGCGGTGTGGGCAAGTGCGGCCACTGCTGTATTGGAGTGGCTTACGTCTGTGTGGATGGGCCTGTGTTCACTTATGAGCAGATCAGGAAGCTGGGGGAGGAAATCTGATGCAAGGCCTGGGCCAGAAACTCCAGCACACACTGCAGGGACGAATCTGCGTGATGGGCGTGGGCAACGTGGATTACGGTGACGACGGCTTTGGAGTTTACCTGGCCGAGGAACTGGCCGCAGGGGGAGTAGCCGATGTAATCATCGCCGGAACCACGCCCGAGCACTACCTGGGCCAAATCGTCGAGGAAGGCTTCGATCACCTGCTGGTAGTTGACGCGGTTAATTTTGGTGAAGAGCCTGGCACCGTGGTGTTCCTGAACGCAGCTGAGATTGCCGCCACTTTCCCGCAGATTTCCACCCACAAAATCTCTCTGGGCCTTCTGGCCAGAGTGGTGGAGGAAGCGGGAACCCGGGTGTGGCTGCTGGGCGCACAACCAGAATCGCTCAATCCTGGGCAGGAACTGAGCGCCACCATGGAAGCATCCATGGAAATCATCCACCTGCTGCTGCGCGACCTGAGAGCGTCGCAGAAGGCGGAAGCGGCATTCGCTAGCCGGATGGAGAAGGTGCTGGCATGACCAACGCGGCAGCAGCGGTATTTGCAGCCATTGTCACCTGCGGCGCCGGAGCCGTGCTGACGCTGCTGACGGCGCGGCGGCGAATGCTTGCAGGTTGGCTGGCTTTCTTGTTCACCGCGCTCTCCACCGTGTTGATAGCAGCGGCCGCCATCCAGGTGCTGGCGGGATGGGGCCGGTGGCCGGGCGCCAGTTGGCTGGCCGCGGGGGCTGCCGCCCTGCGATTGCAGGTGGATGGATTGAGCACTGTCTTCCTGATGGTGGCCGCTGTGGTCGCACTTCCGGCGTCGCTTTATTCCATCCGCTATCTCGGCCACTACCCGGGCAGCGTGGCGCGCTACTACCCATATTTCCTCCTCTTGCTGGCCGCGATTTTCGGTCTGCTCACCACCGCCGACACGCTGTGGTGGTTCCTCATTTTCTGGCAACTGATGGTGTTCGCCGGTTACATTCTGATCCGCTTTGACCGGGCCGCCGGCGCGCGCGGAGCCAACCGCTTTGCCATCATGCTGGAACTGGCTTGTGCCGCGATTGTTGCCGGGACGGGCGTGCTGGCCCGTGTCGGAACAGCAGGCGGACGCGTTGGCTATGACTGGCACACGCTCAGCGCGGGCCTGCCGCGAATGCTAAGCACAGCGCCGGGGGACAGCACCCTGGCCTTCCTGCTGGTTTTCCTCGGCTTCGCCATCACCATGGGCTTATGGCCATTCGGGCAGTTATGGCTGTCACATGCTTCCCCGGACGCACCCGCGCCCGTGAGCGCCCTGCTGAGCAGCGTGGTCATCAAGATCGGAGCGTATGGTCTGATGCGCTACTTCCTGTTTTTGCTGCCGGCCGGCGCGCAAGCGAGTTTTCCACTGGCCAAGTGGGGCATGGCGATTGCTCTGCTGGGAACCATCACCATGTTCGTGGGCACCATGCAGGCGCTGGGCTCCAAGCGCCTGCTGGCCTTCCACAGCATGGGGCAGATGGGTTACATCGGCCTGGCCCTGGGCACGTGCCTGGCGCTTCTGGGGACCACGAACGGGGCCGCTGCTGGGCTGCCTGCATTTGCCCTGCTAGCCGCTCTGTTTCACATCGTGAACCACAGTCTGTTCGGCAGCCTGCTCTATCTCAACTCCGGGTCAGTGCTGCACAGCACGGGCACAAAGGATTTGGACCGACTGGGCGGGCTGATGAAGTTCATGCCGACTACCGCGCTTACGGCGCTGGTGGGGTCACTGGCCATCTCCGGCGTGCCCTTGTTCAACGGCTTTGCCAGCAAGTGGGCGATTTTTGTGGCGGCCATAGAGGGCGCACATTGGACTCGCTATCTGGCCGTTTGTGCCGTGGTGGCCATCCTGACGAGCGGGCTGACCCTGGCCTCGTTCATCAAGTTTTTCGGCACCATCTTTCTGTCGCGCACCAGCG
>JBLMXE010000003.1:0-5812 GCA_050257615.1 Chlamydiota bacterium
GGCACGTGCACAGTGCGGGCAATCTTGTTCAGAATGCGCAGGCCCTCATCCAGGCCGGGCCCGCGATAGCTCTTCAGCGAGGTCCGGTTAGCCTTGTCGTAGGAAGCCTTAAAGATGTAAGGCAGGCGCAGGGCGCGGGCCACGCCGGCAATGGCTTCCGCCATCTTGATGGCGTGCTCTTCGCTCTCAATGACGCAGGGGCCGGCGATGAGGAAGAGCTCGCCCCCGCCGATGTGCACCTCGCCGACTTGGAAGGCAGTTGCCAGTTGTGAGTTCCCAGTTGTCAGTTAAAACCAACACCCTTTTTCACCACAGAGGACACAGAGTACACAGAGGAATCAATTTCTTCATTTCGCATGTGCAAAACAGATTTCATTTTACAAATGGCGCCCGGGAAGAAGGCGAATACAAATCTTCAATCATCAATCATTCAATCTTCAATTGTTCCCTCTGCGTCCTCTGTGTCCTCTGTGGTTAAAAATTATCGGCGGCCCACCTTCTCCGGCCGCAGGAACAGCTCCACCTCGGCGCGCTCCTTCTGCTCACGGCGTCGCAGCCCCTGCTGATAGGCCGCGCCCACGAACTCCCGGAACAGGGGATGCGGCTCCAGCGGCTTGGACTTGAATTCAGGATGGAACTGGCAGCCCAGGAAGTAGGGATGCCCCGGAATCTCCACCATCTCCACGTAGGTGCCGTCGGGAGTAGAGCCGGAGATGCGCAGGCCGGCGGCGGTCAGCGGGCCTTCATACTCGCGGTTAAATTCATAGCGGTGGCGATGGCGCTCGCTGATCTCCAGCTGGCCATAAACTTTGTGCGCCAGCGTGCCCGGCTCGATTTTGCACGGCCACGCGCCCAGGCGCATAGTGCCGCCCAACTCCTCCACGCCGCGCAACTCGCGCAGCTTGTAGATAACGCGGTGCGGCGTGGCGGGGTCAAATTCGCTGGAGTTGGCGTCCTCCAGGCCGCACACATTGCGCGCGTACTCGATGCATGCCGTCTGCATGCCCAGGCAGATGCCAAAGTACGGCACCTTCTTCTCCCGCGCGTAGCGGATGCCGTTCAACATGCCGGCAATGCCGCGCTTACCGAAGCCGCCGGGCACCAGAATGCCGTCGTAGTCTTCGAGCTGTGCCTCGTAGCTACGATCGTCTTTGTCCTTGGTTTCCAGCCCCTCGGCTTCGACCCAGTTCACATTCAGCTTCAGGTTGTGAGCCAGCGCGCCATGCACCAGTGCTTCCTTCAGCGACTTGTAGGAATCCTCGTACTCCACGTACTTGCCCACAATGCCTATGGTCACTTCGTCCTTAGGGTTATAGACGCGGTGCACCAGGTCTTCCCAAGGGCGCAGGTCGCGTTCGCGGGCCTCGATATGCAGATATCTCAGTGCCAGCGTGTCCACCTCTTCGCGCGCGAACACCAGCGGCACTTCGTAGATGGAGGCCACGTCCTTAGCCGTAATCACAGCTTCTTCTTCCACGTTGCAGAAGAGCGCGATCTTGGACTTGATTTCCTTGCTGAGGAAGCGGTCGGTGCGGCACAGCAGGATATCGGGCTGGATTCCCACGCTGAGCAATTCCTTCACCGAGTGCTGCGTGGGCTTGGTCTTGAGTTCGCCAGCGGCGGCGATGTAGGGCACCAGGGTTGTGTGCACGAAGAGCGTGTTTTCGCGGCCAGATTCCTGGCGCATCTGGCGAATGGCCTCGATGAAGGGCAGCGACTCGATATCGCCCACAGTGCCGCCAATCTCGATGATGGCCACGTCCACGTCCTGCGAGATCTTCTTCATAGCCGCCTTGATCTCGTTGGTGACGTGGGGAATCACCTGCACGGTCTTGCCCAGGTAATCGCCGCGGCGCTCCTTGGCAATGATCTGCTCGTAGATGCGGCCGGTGGTCCAGTTGTTATCGCGGGTGAGGCGGGCGTGGGTGAAGCGCTCGTAGTGGCCCAAGTCGAGGTCGGTTTCGGCGCCATCGTCGGTGACAAAGACCTCGCCGTGCTGGAAGGGAGACATGGTGCCCGGATCCACGTTCAGATACGGGTCCATCTTCTGCATGTTGACCTTGAGGCCGCGGCTTTCCAGCAGGCAGCCGATGGAGGCCGCCGCCAGGCCCTTGCCCAAAGAAGACACCACCCCGCCGGTCACGAAGATATACTTTGCCGACATCGTCGCCTCGCTCGTCTAGATTGTTGGCTGGAAGCACGCCCGGAGTCCCCGGCCTGCGCGGTTTTCGCAGGCTGTAGGGTGCGGATGGGGTGCACGAGCAATTATGGCAGAATTTCAGGCTGAGAACTAGCCCCCAAGAAGGACGAAAAAATGGCCTCAGGCTCCGCACAGGCGGAATTCGACAACTCGTTGCGTCTGTACACTTACCGGCAGGTCGTAGCCACCGGCAAAGCTCCGGCGGTGGCTCAGGCCGCGGCTGAGCTGGGCAACACCGAAGCCGCGGTTCGGGCTGCCTATGTTCGTCTGGGCGAGTCGCACGCCTTGATGCTGCAGGAAAACGGAGAATTGTGGCGGGTTGCGCCCTTTTCTGCCGTTCCCACCGCCTTCCCGGTCGAAGTGGAGGGGCGTACTTACTACGCCAACTGCATTTGGGACGCGCTGGGCATCCCCGCCGCGTTGGCCCAGGATGCCACCATCCCCGCCTCCTGTGCCTGCTGCAACCTGGAGATGACTCTGCAGGTGGAGCACGGTTCGCTGCTTGCGCACGACGGCTTGATTCATATTGCTGTGCCGGCCTGCCGCTGGTACGAAGACGTGGTCTTTACCTGAAAAACTATGCTCCTGTTCCGGTCGGAACAGCACGTAGACCGCTGGTGCCGGCAGTGGAACCGCGAGCGCGGCGGCACGCTTTCCCTGGAGCAAGGCTGGCACCTTGCCCGCCTCTGGTACGGCGATCGCCTCAGCCCAACCTGGCGTCCCCTGAGTGCGCAAGAAGCGCAGGACGTATTTGCCAAAGTCGGTCTGAGGGACGATTTCTGGAATCTCGGCTTGCACTGAGGCAGGGCTTCTCCCAAGCCAGGTCTCTACCCATGCGC
Source organism: Chlamydiota bacterium (assembly GCA_050257615.1). GTDB lineage: Bacteria > Acidobacteriota > Terriglobia > Terriglobales > Acidobacteriaceae > JAICWP01. Next base: position 3,040 of record JBLMXE010000003.1, read on the forward strand.
GGGCGGCGCATCTACAATTGACCGACTGCCATGACCATCCTGGCCCTCATCGCTGGCGGCCTGCTGGTATTCGCCATCCTGCTGGACGCCTTTGAAACCATCGTGCTGCCGCGGCGGGTAACACGCTCCTTCCGCTTCACAGCGCTGTTCTACCGCACCACCTGGCGGCCGTGGGCGGCTATGGCCAGGTTTATCCCTTCGCCACGCCGGCGCGAGTCCTACCTCAGCTATTTTGGGCCGCTCTCCCTGATCGTATTGCTCGGCTTGTGGGCGTTCGCGCTGATTGCCGGCTTTGCCCTGCTGCAATATGGGGCGGGCACCCATGTACACCCCTACTGGGGAGGCACGAGATTCGGCGACCTGATGTATTTCAGCGGCACGACTTTTTTTACGCTGGGCTATGGGGACGTGGTGCCGCTCTCAGGGGCGGCGCGGGCGCTGGCGGTGCTGGAATCGGGCGTGGGCTTTGGCTTTCTGGCCATGGTGATCGGGTATCTGCCCGTGATTTACAACTCGTTCTCGCGGCGGGAAGTGGAAATCTCGTTACTCGATGCGCGTGCCGGCTCCCCGCCCACGGCGCAGGAATTTCTGGCACGCATGGCGGGAGCGCACAACCAGGCCCTGCTGGATCGCTTCCTGTACCAGTGGGAACACTGGGCGGCGGAGGTGCTGGAGAGCCATATTTCCTATCCCGTGCTGGCCGTATTCCGCTCCCAGCACATTAATCAGTCGTGGTTAGGCGCGCTGACCACTATTTTGGACGTCAGCGCGCTGATTATCATGGGCATTGACGGCATACCCAGCAACCAGGCGCGCCTCACCTTCGCCATGGCCCGCCACGCCGTCGTAGACCTGGCGCAGGTGGTGGGAGCGCGTTATCAGTCTGACGCACCCGACCGGCTGCCGCCCGCCGATCTGGCCAATTTGCGCCAAGTGCTGGCGGCTAACGGCCTGCAGCTGCGCGCGGGAGAGGAGGCGGAGCGGAAACTCCTGGCCTTGCGCGGCATGTACGAGCCCTACGTGCAGGCCATGGCCGCGACTCTTCGCTTAAGCCTTCCCGCCTGGAGCAGCACCACGAAAGTAAAAGACAACTGGCGCAGCAGTCCTTGGGACAAGCTCATCGCGCAGAAGGATGGAAGAGCCTCCGTGGCGGTGGTGGAAGAACATTTCTGAAGAACAGTAGTTGGTAGTTGGTAGTTGGTAGTTGGTAGTTGGTGATTCGGTAGCGGTCGGCAAGGCCAACTACTAACTACCAGCTACCGACTCCTGTCTTTAAACCATTTGCGTTTCCCACAGGTCGTGGAGGTGAATGATGCCCTGCAAAGCGCCGCGCGCGTTCACCACCGGCAAGGACGTAATCTTCTTCTCTTCCATGATGGCGAGGGCGGCAGCGGCGAACTGCTCGGGGGCAATCACTTTGGGGTCGCGGGTCATGCAGTCGCCGGCGGTGAGGTCGAGCACGTCTTTGCCGCGACGCTCCAGCAGGCGGCGCAGGTCGCCGTCGCTGATCACGCCCAGCAGGAGTTCGCCTTCTACCACCGTGGTGACGCCCAGCTTCTTGCGCGACATTTCGTAAATTACGTCCGGCATTCTGGTGGCGGGCAAAACCCGGGGGACGGCGTCGCCGGTATGCATCAGGTTCTCCACCCGGGCCAGGCGCTTGCCCAGTTTGCCGCCGGGATGGAGATTGGCGAAGTCCTCTTCCTTGAAGCCGCGGCGTTCGGCCAAAGCCATAGCCAGCGCGTCTCCCAGAGCCAGCATGGTCGTGGTGGAAGCGGTGGGCGCCAAGCCCAGCGAGCAGGCTTCCTTGTCCACCGAGCAGTCGAGAGCGACGTCGGCGGCCGAGGCGAGAGTGGAGGGTTTGGAATTTTCGCGGGCGGGGGCGTCCGCGCCACATGGGTAAATGCGATCGCAGGTCATCGCGAGCAACGGAATCTGCAGGCGCTTCATGGTGGCCAGCAGCTGCAGAATCTCTTCTGTCTCGCCGCTGGCGGAGAGGGCGATGACCACGTCGCCGCGCACCAGCATGCCGAGATCGCCATGCAAGGCCTCCGCCGGGTGAAGAAAGAGTGCGGGCGTACCAGTGGAACTGAGGGTGGCAGCCACCTTGCGCGCCACCAACCCGCTCTTGCCCAGGCCGGTGACCACCACGCGCCCGGCGCAACCGTAGAGCAAATCTACAGCGTGATGAAAGGCTTGGGCCATGGGTCCGGCCAGGCGATCGGCCAGCGCCACGAGCGCCTCAGCTTCGATGCGCACTACATTTTCGCCGGTAGATTTGGCCCTGGCGGTGGATTTCATAAGAAGGGAGATGGTAGCAAAGGACATACGATTCAGTCATTCAAGCATTTAGGCATTGAGGACGGCTTGGCGACTTAGGGTTTCGTATTCCTCCCGGTCCAATTTGGGACTTGCTCGGCGAAAAAGCACCGACTCAGTGCTGGAGCCGCGAAATAGCGGTTTATGATTTAGGGGAAGCGTCTCTCACCCACGACCGTGGACGAAGAATTTTTCGGTAAACGGCTACTGGCAATCAAAAGAGCAATCAGCCCTAAGGGCGAAACAGCCTTTAGCCCAGGGCGTCAGCCCTGGGAAAACGGCCTTTGATGACTGAGAGCCCTTTCAGGGGCGACACATGTCGCACGCTTACGCACGCAATTATGTGCACGTAATTTTCTCCACGCGAGAACGACACCGGAAATTGCTGGCGCCCATTCAGCCGAATCTGTGGGCCTATATTCACGGCATTGCCCGCAACTACGGAATCCAGGGG
>JBLMXE010000004.1:0-6157 GCA_050257615.1 Chlamydiota bacterium
CGTATTCGTGGAGCAGAACGATGGCAAACAGGGCCAGGTACTCTACGGCGTTCCACATGACCGAGGAGTAGTGGCCAGAGCGGGCGTTGATCTCGAATAGCGCTACCAGGAACCAGGACCAATGCAGGAATACATCAATTCCGGCGAAGCGGAACAGGTGGATGGAGCCCTTGCGGATGCTGCCCATAATGCGAGTTATAGCACGCTTCCCAAGACAAGCCCATGACCCGCGGAACGCATATAATCTCCCGATCGAGGCGCGAGGTTATGGCCACACTGCATACAGGCACCTCGGGATGGGCGTACCCGGCTTGGAAGCCGGCTTTCTACCCGCCCAAGCTGCCGCAGAAAAGCTTTCTGAACTACTACGCCACGCGGCTCAACGCGGTGGAAGTGAACTATACCTTTCGCCACATGGCCAGCGAAAAGAGCCTGCAGAACTGGATTGCGGAGACTCCGGCAGAGTTTCCCTTCTGCCTGAAAGCGCACCAGGCCATCACCCACATCGGGCGGTTGAAGAATACCGAGGAACTTGTGAAGCGCTTTCTGGCGTCACTCGAGCCGCTGCTGCGCGCGGGGAAGCTTGGGCCGGCGCTGTTCCAGTTGCCTCCCAACTTCAAAGCCGACCCTGCTCTGCTGGGCAGTTTTCTGAGCGGACTGCCGCGCGGACTGCGCTGCGCCTTCGAGTTTCGCCACCAAAGCTGGTTCAGCGACGCGGCTTACGAGGTGCTGCGGCAGCACAATGCGGCGCTGTGCGTGGCTGAGAGCGAAGACATGACTGTGCCCGACGTCTGCACCGCCGATTTCTGCTACTACCGCTTGCGCAAGCCGGAGTACAGCGCCGGCGAGCGGCAGCAGATCGCCGAGAAAATGCGTGGTCACCTTGCAGAGGGGCGCGATGCCTTCGTCTTCTTCAAGCACGAGGACACGCCGGAAGGCGCTCTGCACGCGGCGGAGCTGCTGGAACAGAGCAGCGCGGCCGCTTAGCCGGTGGGCCGCGCATCAGGCCTGTAATTCCCGCCACGTCCGATAACGCGCATACTTTACTGGTGTCTCCTCCATCTGCCGACAACGCGCGCCTGCTCGCCTCCTTTCTCGACTACCTCAAGGTGGAAAAAGGACTGGCGCCACTGAGCATCGCGGCTTATGGGCGCGACCTGCAGCAATTCGCGGAATTTCTGGAGCGGCGCAAGCGCGGGCTGGTCGCGGCCCGGCAGCGCGAAATACGCGAATTTCTGGAAGAGCTGCAGGCCAACGCCATGGACGCGCGCTCGGTGGGACGCAAGCTCTCGGCGCTGCGCCAGTTCTATCGCTATCTGCTGCTTGACCGGCTGGCGGAAAGCGATCCCACGCTCAACATCGAGTCGCCGCGGCAGTGGAAGGTGTTGCCTAAAGCTCTGGCGCGCGAGGAACTGGAGCGGCTGCTCGAGAGCCCGCGGGCGGCGCGTTCCAGCCCGGAAGCGGAGGCGATTGCCCTGCGCGACCGCGCCATGCTGGAGGTGTTCTACGCCGGTGCGCTGCGCGTCTCCGAGCTGGTGGGAGTGAAACTGGACGATCTGAAGCTGGACCTGGGCTGTGTGCTGGTGCGTGGCAAAGGCGATAAAGAACGAATCGTGCCGCTGGGGCAGAGCGCGCTGCGGGTGCTGCGTGATTATCTGCAGAGCGCACGCGGAGTGCTGGCGGGGAAGCGGTCGTCGCCACTACTGTTTCTGGGACGGGGAGCCAAGCGGCTCACCCGCCAGCGGGTGTGGCAGATGGTGAGCGCGGCTTCGGCGGCCGCCGGGCGGCACGCGAGTCCTCACATGCTGCGCCATAGTTGCGCCACGCACATGGTGGAGAATGGCGCCGACTTGCGCACCGTGCAGACGATTCTCGGCCACGCCGACATTGCTACCACGCAGGTGTACACGCACGTGGCCCTGGACCGGCTGCGGAATGTGTACCGGCAGCATCATCCCAGAGCCAAGAAGAATTGAGTAATTGTGTAATTGAGTAATCGGGTAATTGAAAACGCGCACTTAGCATTTCGCACTTGGCCCCCTGAAGGTTTCGTGCCGGTTCGTCTGAAAAACGTGGCTGGCCAAGTGCTAAGTGCTAATTGCTAACTGCTCGTTCGGCACCATCGGTGGCTACTCTGACGCAACAATCCGAGCCGCGAACTATGGTCGATAAGACCATCGCCCAATTCCTCCGCGTGCTGCGGGCGCGCAATGCTTCGCCGCACACCATCAACGCCTACCGTAAGGACCTGGCAGGATTTGCGGCGCACGTGGGCGAGGCGCGCTGGGAGGATATTGACCACGTGCGCATCCGCGGGTTTCTCTCGCGGTTGTATGAGCGCGGGCTGAGCAAGACCTCGGTGGCGCGCTCGCTGGCGGCGGTGCGCTCTCTCTACCGCTGGCTGGCACGGGAGGGCGTGGTGGAGCAGAATCCGGCCAAGCTGGTGGCCACCCCGCGCCTGCCGAAAAAGCTGCCGCGCGTGCCGACCATCGAGGAGATGAACACGGTGCTCGATGGCGACATGCCGGAGGCGGCTGCGTTTTCGGAACGCGACCGGTTGCTGCTGGAGCTGCTCTACGGGTGCGGGATTCGCAACTCCGAACTGGTGGGCATCAACCTGGAAGACGTACATCTGCAGAATGAAGCCATCCTGGTGCGCGGCAAAGGGAAGAAGGAACGCTATGTGCCCTTCAACCCGGCGGTGGCGTCGGCTTTGCAGGCTTATCTTCCGGCGCGGCGTCTGGCAGTGGCGAAGTCGGGCAGGGGCACGCCGGCGCTACTGGTCAATCGCCGCGGGGGGCGGCTCACCACCCGCAGTGTAGGACGCATCGTGAAAGCCATTGCCGTGGCCAAGGGGCTCTCGCCTGACGTGCACCCGCACACCCTGCGCCACGCCTTCGGCACGCACATGCTGCAGGAGGGCGCCGACCTGCGTGCCATCCAGGAACTGCTGGGGCACGAGCGGCTCTCCACCACGCAGCGCTACACCCAGCTTTCCATGCAGCACGTGATGCAGGTGTACGGCAAGACGCATCCAAGAGCGAAATAGCAGTCAAATTACCCAGTTCCGGATGAGTCGCTGACGTGACATCTCCTTCTTGCAACCTCAGAGGTTGCCTGTCCGCAGGAACTATCGACGCGGGCTCGGTGTCTGGTACTCCGTGAGAATATTCGTCCGCAAGGCGGGAATGTACGTCTGGCACGCGGCCGTGTGTCTGGTTGGCGTCATCGCGATTTTGTTGATTTCCTGGGTCGTTTTCTACACCCGAAGTGTGTACCACCGCCGAGACGCAGAGAGGCTGTTACGTGACTTGCAGAACCTGCCATCTGGAGCCGCAGGAGCGTCCAGGGCGGCAGAAATTGCCAATAGATTCGGCGCGACCAAAGACTGCATGGGAGGCCAGTGCCGCTACCATTTCGAGATCAGCTTTGGATGGTCAAAGTGGGAGGCGATGCTGCCTCTTCGACGAACGGAATGGGACTCTGTGGGCGCTCGTCCCTGGCGGGTTGATGCTGGTATTGAAATACGGAATAACCAAGTCACTGGCACCGGGTTTGAGGCGGTCATTGCGCGTGGTCGCGGTTGGCTTTACAACGAAGGCCCGCTGGTCGGAAACGATTGGGGATGGTGGGGCATTTTCCTCACTACTGGCTCAGACCAATTCGCTCATCTCGTCACGTCAGAAAAGGAATCTGCTCGTGCCAATGGCGTCGCAACTGGACATCAGATTCAGGCTGGCACCAATGGAATTATTATCAGAAAACCAAGTTTTGACATTCAGGGTGGCGGGGAAGCACTGAACATAAATCTGTCCCCTTCTGCCACGCCCGACAGCATTGCTATCGGATTCGACATCAACCTGCGATGCGCTACGTCCATGTCGTCATGCACAGAACTGTGCCAGCTTGCGCCCTCTGCTTGGAGGTCATACTCGCATTATCAGAAATCGCATGGCTGGTACGTCGAGGAGCTGCAGAACTGCCCCGTTGATGGCCGCCGTCCGTAATGATTGTTGATAAGTCCCCTTCTCACTATCGAACACGGTTGTAAGTTTTGCGTCAGGGCCATTGGTAGGTGCCTACGTACTCTTGTTTAGGCTCTAGTTACGGGGCTGCCACATCTCCATGACACGCGATTTGAGTTCGGCCGTCAGAGCGGTGTAGGCCGCTTCGCCGGCTTCGACGTCTTCGGGCGGAAAAATTGGCTCGCCAAACGCGATGCGCAGCGGGTGCGGGCCTTGATATTTCTTGCCCCGCGGCCACACTTCGAAGAAGCCGTCCATGGCTACGGGAACGATGGGCACACGCAGGTGCGTGGCCAGGATGGCGGCGCCCTTCTTGAAGTTGCGGGGCACGCCGTCAATGCTGCGTTCCCCTTCCGGAAACAGCACCAGCACCTTACCCCGGCGCAGTCCATAGGCGCCGGCGCGCAGGGCGGAAACCAGCGCCGAATCCGGATCCACAGGAATCACTTTCAGCAGGCGGGCCGCACGTTTGGGCAGGATGGAGCCGAAAATTTCCGTGGTGCCCAGCGAGAAGGCGTCGCGGAAAAGCGGCCAGGGCACGACGCCGGCCAGCACGATGGGATCAAGGTAACTCTGGTGGTTGGGGCAGATGATGCAGGGACCGCGATCCGGTAACTTCTCCAGTCCGCTGACCTGCAGGGCAAAGCGGTCCTGGGAGATCATCTGCACCATTTTCGCCAGGACGAAACCCAGTGCCGTAGTAATGGGACGCCGGCGGGTGGCAGCGCGCACAAATTCGTCAGGAGCGTCGGCCTGCAGCACCGAACCCCAGTCCACGCCGGCTTTAGCATCGGCGGTCCCGGAAGTGGCGGCGAGCACGCGGTCCACCAGTTCGCGCACCGTGTAAACCTCTGACATCACCGACTCGGGCAGGTTGGCGCCAAATTCCTGCTGCAGCGACATAAGCAGCTCAACCCGCTGGATGGAATCGAGACCAAGATCGAGTTCGAGATTGTCGGCGGGCCGGATCTGGCCGGAGGCGGAGCGCGCCTCCTGGCGCACGATCTGGAGAGCGCGCTCGACCTGCGGGCGCTCCAGCCAGAGTTGGTCTTCTTCGCTGAGCGGCTGCGCTTGCGGTGCCGGGCCGCCTTCTTCTTCCAGTTGGCCGGACTCCTGCTCCCGGCGCACGCGCTGCTCGATTTCAAAGCGCTTCAGTTTGCGGGTGGTGGTGCGGGGCAGCTCTTGCTGCCAGATTTCGTAGCTAAGAATGCGCTTGCTGGCAGGCAACTGCGCCGAAAGCGTCTCAATATCGAAACGAATCACCTCTTTGGCGTTCACGATCTTGCGCTCGCGCAGCACCTCGAAGTTGGGCACCACCACGGCGTGCAATTTCTCCGCGTAGGGCTCGCCGGGAGCGCTTTCCAGGCCCATCACGCACATTTCCTTGAGAAAAGGCGATTTGAGGTAGTGGCCCTCGATTTCCTCGGGATAGATGTTCTTGCCCGAAGCGAGGACGATGATCTCTTTCTTGCGCCCGGTGATGAAGAGATTGCCGTGCGAGTCCAGATAGCCGAGGTCGCCGGTGAGCAGCCAGCCGTCGCGCAGCACGAGAGCGGTAGCGTCAGGCCGATTGTAATAGCCCTGCATGACGATAGGCCCGCGAATAGCCACCTCGCCCACGGCAGGGCCGGCGCCGTCCTCCGGCGGCTGGGGGTCAAGGATTTTGACTTCAATGCCGGGCAGCGGCGGCCCCACAGACCCGATGGCGCGGCTGCCGGGAGGAGTGCAAGTAGCGCCGCCGGTAGTTTCGGTCAGGCCATAAGCCTGCAGAATTTCGAAGCCCAGCGCATCGAGGTCGCGGCCCACCTGCGGATCGAAGCGCGAGCCGCCGGTGATGAGGTAGCGCATACGGCTGCCCAGCATCTGGTGAACGCGGCGGAAGAGGAGCTTGCCGGGATTCAAGCCTACGGCGCGCGCCGCCCCGCAAACCCGCAGCAGGGCACGGAAGCCGAGGCGAACCGCGGCGCCGTGCCGGCCCACTTCCTTCATCATGCGCTCATGGATCAGGTAGAAGAACTGGGGCACACAGCAAAACAGGGTGACGTCGCGTTCGCGCAAAGCGCGCAACAGTTCGGTGGTGTTGAGCGTTTCCAGATAGACGACGCGGGCGCCCACCGCCAAAGGCACCAGCA
>JBLMXE010000005.1:0-2548 GCA_050257615.1 Chlamydiota bacterium
GCCGAGCGCCAGCGCCGGGAAGCGTTGAAGTAGCCCCTAGCTTCTGGCTCCCAGCTCCCAGTTACTTGTCCGCAGACCCTAACCCCGCGCCTGTGATGTCCGTCACATCCCCTCGCCCGGCCAGCCACAGATAATTTTCTCCATATGGACAGCGCACTGTTGGTGGACCGGCTGCACTTTGCCTTTACCGTCACCTTCCACTACCTGTTCCCGCAGCTGACCATGGGGCTGGCGCCTCTCATCGTGGTGCTCAAGTCCCTGGCGATCTGGAAGAAGGACGAGAACTACAACGCCGCCGCCCGCTTCTGGGCTAAGATTTTCGGCATTAACTTCGTGCTGGGCGTGGTCACGGGCATTCCCATGGAATTCCAGTTCGGCACCAACTGGTCGCACTTCTCGCGCTTTGCCGGCGGGGTGATAGGTCAGACCCTGGCCATGGAAGGCATGTTCGCCTTCTTCCTGGAATCGGCGTTCCTGGGGCTGTTCCTCTACGGCGAAAAGCGCCTCAGCCAGTGGGCTCACTGGGGTAGCGCTGTGGCCGTGTTCCTCGGCTCCTGGCTGTCCGGCTACTTCATTATTGCCACCGACGCCTGGATGCAGCACCCGGTGGGCTACACGCGCGCGGCCGACGGCTCCTTCCAGCTCACCAGCTTCTGGCAGCTGGTGCTGAATCCCTGGGCGGGCTGGCAGTATGCGCACAACATGAGCGGCGCGGTCATTACCGGCTCGTTCGTGATGGCGTCCATCGGCGCCTTCTATCTGCTCAGCCGCAAGCACATGGAGCATGGGCGCATGTTCGTGCGCGTGGGCGTAATCGCCGCCTGCATCGCCAGCATCTTCCAGCTCTTTCCCACGGGCGACCAGCAGGGAAGAATGGTCGCCACCCATCAGCCGGTCACGCTGGCGGGCATGGAAGCGCTCTTCCAGGGGCAGCCCGGCGCGCCCCTGGTCATCATCGGCCAGCCCAACGTGCAGGAGCGCAAGCTCGACAATCCCATCATCCTGCCCAAAATGCTGAGCTTCCTCACCTACCGCCGCTGGAACGCCAACGTCCAGGGCCTGGACCAGTTTCCCCAGGAGGTGTGGCCGGACAACATCCCCTTGCTGTATTACAGCTACCACATCATGGTCGGGCTGGGGACCATCTTCATCGCCATCATGGTGATCTCGGTCCTCCTGCTGTGGCGGCGCAAACTTTATGACTCGCGCGCCATGCTCTGGGTGATGCTGCTCAGCCTGCCCTTTCCTTACATCGCGAATACCGCCGGCTGGATGACGGCGGAAATCGGCCGCCAGCCCTGGCTTATCTACGGCCTGATGATGACGCGTGAAGGCTACTCGCCGCGCGTCTCCGCCGGAAATGGCCTCTTCACGCTGCTCGGCTTCATGGGCATGTACACGGTGCTGGGAATATTGTTCCTGTTCCTGGTACGGCGCGAAATTGAGCACGGCCCAGTGTGGATGGCGGAAAAAATTGAGCCCATGCGGCGCGTGGCTGCTGCCGATTAGAGGAGACCCATGGAAACGCTCTGGTACGTCATTGTGGCACTCATGCTGGCGACCTACGTCGTGCTCGACGGCTTCGACCTGGGCGCAGGAATCATTTATCTGATCGTCGGCCGCACGCCCGCCGAGCGCAAGGCGGTGCTGCATACCATTGGTCCGGTGTGGGACGGCAACGAGGTCTGGCTGCTGGCCGCCGGCGGCACCCTCTACTTTGCCTTCCCCCTGCTCTACGCCTCCAGCTTCAGCGGTTTCTACCTGCCGCTGATGATGGTGCTGTGGCTGCTCATGCTGCGTGCCCTCGGCATTGAACTGCGCAACCATGTCCCCAACCCGGTGTGGCAGAGCTTCTTCGACGTGGTCTTCAGCTTGGCCAGCGCTCTGCTCGCCATTTTCTTCGGCGCGGCGCTGGGCAACGTGATTCGCGGCGTGCCCCTAGCCGCCGACGGCTACTTCTTCGAACCTCTGTGGACCAACTGGCGGGTCGGCGCGCAAAACGGAATTCTTGACTGGTACACCGTGCTGGCCGGAGTGGTAGCCCTGGTCGCGCTTACCATGCACGGCGCGCTCTACGTGATTCGCAAGACCGAACCCCCGATCAGCACCCGCGCGCGGCGAGTCGCGCTGATCACATGGCCCGTGCTCCTGGTTGTGACCCTGCTCAGTCTGGCCGCTACCATGTATGCCCGTCCCCAGGTGCTGGATAACTACCGTGCTCAGCCCATTGGCCTGCTGATTCCGCTGCTGGTCGCCACTGCCATGGGCATGATGCTGCACGGCGCTCTCGCGCTAAAGGAACGCCTGGCCTTCGCCGGTTCGACTCTTTATCTGGCGGCCATGCTGGTGGGCGCGGCCTTCGCTCTTTATCCCAACGTGCTCCCGGCCAGCACCGATCCGGCTTACAGCCTGACCATCCACAACACTGCCGCCGCGCAATATGGTCTGACCATCGGCATCATCTGGTGGATTTTGGGCATGATCCTGGCGCTGGGCTACTTCTTCTTCGTGTATCGCATGTTCCGCGGCAAGGTGAAGCTGGAAGCGG
>JBLMXE010000006.1:0-4662 GCA_050257615.1 Chlamydiota bacterium
TAACAAACGTCGCGCTTTCACAGAAACCGCCACGACTGAAAAGTATTGAGCGTGGATTCGGCACCGCTGGCTGCTGCCGGGCCAACCACGACCCGCCAACTACCAACTACCAACTACCAACCACCAACTGCCGGTCTACCGCAGGGTCCGGCTCTGCCCCTTTTCAGATACCTAGACGGTGCAAAAATGCCCTTAATCCCAAGCAACTGGAAAGGCAGTTGCAAATGTTTACAGATGCTCAGTAAATCTTTCCGAGGAGCGGTAAAACCTACCCGCGATATCCCGAGAGGACCCCGCTAAGCTATTCATTTTCAAGCGGCTGGATATGGCACTGGGGGTGCTAGTAACAATGCCAGACGAAGTGGCGCGCAACAGGGGCGCTCTTGAGAATAAACTTCGGCCAGAGGTTTTCTTGAGCGCCCCTTTTGCTTTCTCTAAAGATTTCCCGGATTTCTCGCAACAATTCTTCCTGCAACAATCCTTCCTGCAGCAATTCTTCCGATAGATATTAGAAAGCAGTCTGGATCAGGCCAGGGCGAGTTTTTCCTGCACGTCAATGCCGGCGCGGCGCAGCAGGCCGGCCACAGTGTTTTCGTTGAGCCGGGAAGCGTCAAATTCCACCCGCAGTGTGTGTTCTTTGCCGTTGAATTGAATCCGGCGGATACCGTAAACCTCGCGCACGCTGTCCACCGCCCGCATGGCGCCTTCCGTGGGCGGAGCACCGTAGCGAAACAGCACATCTAAGCTGGTCATTCTACGTTCCTTGCCGTGCATCCCTGAAGGAGAATTGCACAGCAACAATATAGCAGGCCGGAGAAAGGCCGCGCGGCTTGACCGCCAGGTGTATAATCTCGCGAAAATCGGCGCGGTCTCTCCCAGTATGTTGTAGGTCTTTGCAGCAGTCCCGCAAACCAGGAATTACGTTTCTAACCAAATTTGTAATTTCCAGCCAAAACCAGGCCGCGCCATGTCCCGAGTTCGCCCTCGCGCGCGCACGTGATCAACTGTGTGCCTCCACGAACTCAGGTTTTTACACTCGACCCGGCAGGGGCGTAAGATAGGCAAGAGGTTTTCGCTTTGAGTTACGAGTCAGAGACGCCCTTCGACAGCATCGAAGGCGCGCACGAATACATCAAGCTTCTGACCCAGAGCGTCCAGGAAGCGCAGCAGGCGGTGCAGGCCGACCTCAACGGCGGAGCGGATGCCAAACAACTGGAAGCTTTGCGGCTGGTCTTCTACAACCTGGAGAAACTAGCACAGCACCTCAAGGCGGGTAGTCGCATCCTCAATGATCTGCGCACCCTGCGGCGGCTGCTTCTGCAGGAGCGCCGCCCCAAAGCGCCCGCCGCCACGCCACGCCCGCAGAACCGCAAGCAGGAAGTCCCGGTGCTCAACCGGGAAGTGCTGTAGCTTGCTCAGGCGCCGCCGCGCCTGCAGGGCCTCCAACTCGCGTCGCAGGCGCACACCGTTATTCTATTTCTAACTGCCATCCCAAGGTATTCCCGATGTGATTATGTCTTACCTCTGTTATAATGTAAGACATGAAGGACCATAGTGCGAGGTTCACATCAAAAGGGCAGGTTGTGGTCCCAGCGGATCTGCGGCGCAAGCACGGTATTCGCGCCGGTACCAAGGTCAAGTTCCTGGAGGATCAGTTCGGTCGCATCATCTTACAACCCATAACCGAGGAATATATTGACCGGGTCATGGGATGTCTCGCAGGAGGTCCTGATCTGCTGGAGAGCTGGCTTAAAGAGCATCGCGAAGAAGGCGAGCACGATAAATGAGGACCTACGTACTCGACACCAGCGGTTTGCTTGCATTCCTAGAAAAAAAGCCGGGCGCTCTGAAGATGAACGAGCTTTTCAAAGAGAGCCTGCGGGGGCGCGCGGAAATCCTGATGTCGGTCGTGAATTACGGAGAAGCATACGGAAAAATTCTGCGTGAACACGGGTCTGATCAGGCGCAAGCGACACTCAGCCTGATGAAACCGCTGCCCATAACTCTGGAAAACATAACGCCGCAAAGGGCGCTTCAGGCTGCAGAAGTCAAAGCCATGTACAAGCTGTATTACATGGATGCTTTTGCTGCGGCCCTCGCCATGGAATGTAAAGGAACCGTCGTGACCAGCGATTCCGATTTCCGCCGCCTCGGCCACGGCTTTCCCATTCTCTGGCTGAAGGCATAGGGGTCCGCACGCGGAGCTCTGGCTGCCGGTTATCATGGCTGGTAACGCATGGCCCGCATCCTCATCCACGCTTTCGGTTCTTACGGCGACATTCATCCCTACATGGGCCTGGCACTGGAGCTGCAGCGTCGCGGCCACCAGCCCGTCTTTGCTACCAGTCCTGTCTACCGCCGGAAAATAGAAGCGGAAAGAATCGCTTTTCGCGCCATCCGTCCCGACCTGCCGCGAATTGACCGGGAGATGATGGCCAAGATTTTTGACCGGCGCAAGGGGACTGAGTTCATCTTCCGCCACATCCTGATGCCCAATCTGCGCGACAGCTATCAGGATCTGGCGGCAGTAGCTGACGTCCCAGACGTCATCATCACCCATCCCGTCGGTTTTGCCGGGCCCCTGCTGGCGCGCCTGCGTGGCATACCGTGGATTTCCACCGTGCTGGCGCCTGCCAGCTTCATGTCGGCGCATGACCCTCCGGCGTTCTCGGGCTTCCCCTTTCCTGAACATGTGAGCCGGTTGGGACGTGGCTTCCATCGGGCCTTCTTCGCAGTGGTCGAACGCATAACACGGCCCTGGCTCGGGCCCTATCGGGAATTGGAAGCCGAGCTGGGCCTGCCGCCGAGCGCCAATCCGATTTTTGCCGGCCAGCACTCGCCACACCTGGTGCTGGGACTATTTTCCTCATTGCTGGCCGCCCCGCAGCCGGATTGGCCGCCTAACGCTCTGGCCACCGGCTTCATATTTTTTGACCGCGACGAAATCGAGCATCCGCCCACCCCGGAGCTGCAGCAGTTTCTGGATGCCGGTTCCGCGCCGGTCGTCTTCACCTTGGGCTCGGCAGCGGTGCAGGCCGCCGGGAACTTCTTCGTGGAAAGCGCGAAAACCGCGCGTCTCGTGCAGCGCCGTGCAGTCTTGCTGGCCGGCAAAGACATGCCGCGCCCGCCGGCCGAGCTGCTCTCCTCCGACATTGCGGTGTTCGATTACGCGCCCTTCTCCCAGCTCTTCCCCCGGGCCGCCGCCATCATGCACCAGGGAGGAATCGGCACCACGGCGCAGGTGATGCGCGCGGGCCGGCCCTCGTTGGTCATGCCCCTCAGCCACGACCAGTTCGACAACGCCGCCCGCTTGAAGCGGCTGGGCATGGCGCGCATCATCAGTCGCGAACGTTATGGGGCGCAACTGGTGGCGAAGGAATTGCAACATCTGCTGGGCCGCCCAGAGTACTCGCGGCGCGCTGCTGAGGTGGGCATGAGGATTCGATTGGAAGACGGGGTTGGGACGGCCTGCGATGCTGCTGAGGATTTCCTGTCGCGGTGGCGCGCCCGCGGCGCAAACCGATCACCGGTAGAGACATAACTTGCTACGTCCCGGATGACAGGACGTTGCCTTCAACTTCTCTACGAGCAGCCCGCGCGCGAAAGAAAAGAGGCGCGCGCCGCAGCACGCGCCTCAATGACTCAATCTTTAAATGATTGAATCATTAAATTTCCCTACGCCCCGACCATGGCCGGCTCTTTCACTCCATAGATGGAAAACCACGAGCTGGCGGCCTTCAGGCGCTGGTTGACGTTTTCGATGTTCTTCACGCCTTCGGTCTCCAGCCACTTGCGGAAAGGACCGGCGCCCTGCGTGGCGTAAATCGGAATGCCGTCTTTCCAGGTGGCGCGGCCGCAGAGCACGCCATTGAACTTCACGCCTGCTTCGGCCGCCAGCTCCAGCGATTCGGTAAACTCGGCGTTGCTCACTCCGGCGGACAAGTAGATGAAGGGCTTGTTGGTCACGCCCGCGGCGCGCCGGAAGTGCTCCATGGCTTCTTTCTTTGTGTAGGCCGTCTGCCCGGCGTAAACCTTGGCGCCTTCCACGAATTTCATGTTCACCGGCACTTCCACCTTCAGCACGTCCACGCCGTAGCGCTCCTTGGTGAACTCCTCCATGCTGCGGACCACGATGTCGGGCTTCTTTTTGGAGAAATCGAATCCCTTTTCGTCCGCGCCTTCTTCGTAGCCCACCAACTCGAGGAAGAAAGGAATATCGTTGGCGCGGCACTCGTCGCCGATGCGCTCTACCCAGGCGTGTTTCTGGTTGTTGATCTCCTTGGGGTCAGCGGGGGTGTAGTAGAGCAGAATCTTGACGCAATCGGCGCCGGCTTCCTTCAGACGGCGCGCCGACCAGTGGTTGAGCAGGTCGGGAAGGCGGCCGGGGCCGGTCTTGTCATAACCGGTCTTCTCATAAGCCAGCAGCAGGCCGGCGTTCTTGGCGCGGCGCTTGGAGGCGGGCAGGCCCCACTCGGGATCGAGCAGGATGGCGCTGGCGTGCGGGGTCAGCACCTCCGTGACCAGCGACTTGAATTCTTCCAGCCCCTTATCCGTGGCGTTGGCGCCCAGCGCTTTCTTCAGCGACCCGCGCTGGTCCATGGCGGCGGCGGCGATCACCCCGCGCTCGTTGGAAACGTTCTTCATGCCCTGTAGCTTGCCCGG
>JBLMXE010000007.1:0-5382 GCA_050257615.1 Chlamydiota bacterium
AGATGGCGTGGCGCAGCATGGCCCGGGCCCGGTGCAGGCGGACTTTGACGTTTTCCTCGGTAATATCAAGGCAGCTGGCGGTTTCCGCAACCGTCATCTCTTCCAGATCGCGCATCATGACGACCACGCGGTATTTGGGCGGCAATGCCTGGACCGCCCGCTGCAGCACGCGGGCTTGCTCCCGCGACGAGGCGTATTGTTCCGGCGAAGGCTCCTGCGATCGCACCACGTCGGAAGCGGGCGACTCCGGGCCGCTCATCTCTTCGATGTAGCGAACACGGCCGCGCTCTTCCAGGCGGTTCAGGGCCTCGTGCACCGCGATTCGGGTCAGCCAGGTGGAAAATTTGGCGCGTCCGGCGAACTGCGAGAGGTGCTGATAAGCGCGGACATATGCGGCCTGCATTACATCCTCAGCTTCGCAGCGGTCGCGCAAGATTCCCCGCGCCACACGGTAAAGCCTCTGGTTATGACGCCGCATGATGACCTCAAACAGCAATGTCTCCCCTTGCAGGATCTTGGCGACGAGAACCTCGTCGGATGAGTTGGTAACTGCTGCCTGCTCCAGCGCTGAAAGCACCACGAGATCCTCCATCACGCACGGCATGAATTGCGCTGAAGATAGCGAACCAGGAAATCGCAGTTGTCAAAGATTTGTAAAAACGATGCAAACTCGCGGTGACAGTTTCTTCTCTGTAAAAAGCTGTGCTGCGCGTTGTGGGTAGTTCAAGAAAGCCTTGTCGCAACCCCGGAATCTGCGCAGATTTAACTCGTAACCCCACGTCCAAAGGGATGTCTATTGTCGGAGGCCGAAAGAATGTGCGTTGGGAATTGCAATAACAGGAAAATGCCTTTGAGCTGTGTGCTGTCATTTTGGCTGCTCTCTGTCATGTTGTCGGCCGCAAGTACAACGGCCAGGCACCGGAGTGGCGATCAGAGCCCGCCGGCGGTTGTTGTTCATATGACAGCCGCTAACAAGTTTGATCCTGCAACAGTAACCATCAAAGCGGGAGAGGCTGTTCGCTGGGTCAACGATGCCGGCGGGCCAAGCCACACCGTCACCACCGATCCCTCCATGGTGCAGAACGAAGACGATGTGGAGATTCCGGATGGCGCCAAGCCCTTCAGTTCGGGAGTAATCGGACCCGGCAAGTTCTTCCAGCATAAATTCGAGGTGCCGGGCACGTACCGCTATGCGTGTGCTCCCCACGAAGGTTCCAAGATGTTTGGAGAAGTCGTGGTGACGAAATAAAAGCAGCTCGCGCGCGGCGATTACTGTGGACAACGATTCGGATCAGGGGAGGGTAGGCGACGTGAATAGATCAGAAAAATGTGGCTGGGGCAGTGCCCAGCCGGCCAAATTCTCGGCGTTGGCGGCCATCATTCTGGCCGCGGTCATGGTGTCCGGCTCGACGGCCAGAGCGTCAGGCAAGCAGGAAATGGCCGCGGATAACAGCGCCCCGGCTGCAGCCGCGCTGGGAATCCGTTTCGTAGAGGGTTCCAGCAGCACACTCCTGGTGGAACGTGACGGCAAAACTTACTTGGTAGACATTGCTCGGCACAGCGTCCGCGAGTTGCCGGCTGCGGCCGACAATCAGAAGCCCGTATTGCGCCAGGTGTCTTACTCGACGTCGCGGCAGACCGGTGATGCCGTTGCCGGCCAGAATCCACCGCCTCATCAGACCGAACGCAAGAAGCATAGCCAGGTTTACCGTCCCGGCGACGACACGCTGTTTAACCTGCCCACGGGGCGCAGGCTCGACCGTCATGGCCTGGTCGTGGATTTCAGTCACCGTTTCCCCTACGAAGCCGCATTCACCGGCACTTCGCGGGGGGCAACCCTGCTCGGTCTGGATGATTTCTCTATCTCGTCCTTCGGGTTCCGCTTCGAAGCGACGCGGAATTTGGAAGTGAGCGTCTACCGCTCACCCAGCATTGTGGGGCGAGTCATCGAACTGGGGGCCGCTTATCACCTGCTCAGCGAACAGGACGGCAAACCCTTCAACGCGGCGCTGCGCTTCTCTGTGGACGGACAAAACAACTTTCAGCGAAACTTCACCACCAATTTCGAGCTCCTGCTCTCTCGCAGCATTACGCGGCGAGCGCAGATTTACCTTGTGCCCACCGGTTCCCTTCATAACCGCCCGCTCCTCAGCGAGCGCTCCATCGTGGACGCACCACCCTACCTGCCCTGCAGCGCACCACTGGCCGCCGGCAGCAATCCTGCCCTCAATATCCGTCCCTGCGCCGATACCTTCTCACTGGGCGCCGGCATTAGTGTGGACGTGCGGCCCACGGTAGCTTTGGTAGCCGAGGTGATCCCCACCCTGGTCAATGGCGACGATCTGGGTATTCACCGGCCGCCCTTTGCGTTCGGCATCCAGAAAAAGATCTGGCGGCACGCTTTTACCTTTGGTTTCTCCACCGGTCCAGGTACGACAACTTCGCAGCGCATTTCCCCACGGGGACCCTTCCTGGGTCAGCCTGGAGCTGACGTTCCCAGCGGCATGTTCGTGGGCTTCAATCTCAATCGCCAGCTCCATTGAGGCTGACGGGAATGACGTCCATGCGTCGAACCGGTTACCGATTGATGCGGAAGATGCGGGCTGTATTGCCAGAAATGCCCGCCCCCGATGGTGTTGGGGCGCGGGTGTTGCGCTGGACGCGCGCGACCCTCGTGCCTAAGTCGAACGTCTGGGTGCAGGTGGAGCACGGCCTGGCCGAAGGACTCTGGCTGGGGCTGCGCCTGCCCGAGGAGACGTTTCTGTGGCGCGGCGACCACGAACCGGGCGTGCAAGCACTGCTGGCGAGACTCCTGAGGCCGGGGTGTGTGGCCTATGACGTCGGCAGCTACCTGGGTTTTTTCGCCTTGGGGATGGCGCGGCGACTGGGTCCGACGGGCCGAGTGATTGCTTTCGAGCCAGACCCGGAAAACGCCGCCCGGCTGGAGGAACATATCGCGCGTAACCGCATGCAAAGTCAAATCCAGGTGGTCGAGGCGGCTGCGTGGCGGGCTCTCGGCGGAAATACAATCGCCTACCGGCGGGGAAGTAAAGTGCGGTCGCAAGGCGGGGTCGAGGCGGAAGGATTGCGGCCCGTACTGGCGTCCGGAGAACGAATTCTGGTTCGCAGTATTTCGCTGGACGAGTTCATCGCTGGCGGGAACCCGGCCCCGCAATTGCTGAAAATTGATGTTGAAGGCGGCGAAAGCGCGGTGCTGGCGGGCGCCGAACGACTGATTACAGACGGCAGGCCGGTGATCATTTGCGAGATCCATCATGCCGAGGCCGCGCGCTGGATAGAGGAGTGGCTGTCCGCACGCGATTACCGCATGGATTGGCTGATTCCGCCGGAGAAGTTTCCCCGGCGGCTGTTGGCGGAGCCGGCATCAGGAAAAAGTGAAGGCTGCGGAACGGTGCCCGGAAGCGGCTGCTGACCGGCCAGTGAACGGTACAACGCGATCTGCCTCTCTTCGTAGTGGGCTCGGGCGAAGCGCTGCTCGATCTTCCGCCGGGCCGCCGCACCCATGGCCGGCAAATCCTGCTGGTGGCGCCAGCACCATAGGATGGCCTCCGCCAGCGCATCCACCCGTCTGGCAGGAATCACAATTCCGTCTTTTCCGTTGCTTACGCAATCTTCCGCTCCGCTGCGATTCGTGGCGATCACGGGAAGTCCGCAGGCCATGGCCTCCAGCAGGACCAATCCCAGACCTTCGTTCGACGAAGGATGGACGAAGACGCTGGCGGTGCGGTACAGGTCCACAACTTCCCGGGGCGAGAGCGTTCCCGTGACGCGGACGTTGCAGGCCGCGCCTTCTTTCAGCATGGACTTCATCTCCGGCTGCACAGGGCCCGCCAGCACCAGCTCCCCTTGTGGCAGCCCCAGCGCCTTCCACGCTTTGAGCAGGTAAGCGATGCCCTTCGACAGTTCGATGCGCCCAACGAAGCAAGCGCGAAATACCGGCGAAGGCGCATGACTCGAAGCCGGTGAGAAAAACTGCTCGTCCACGCCCGGCCAAACTAGAAGGGCCTTTTTCGCCAGCCCAAACTCTTCGAAGCTGCGGCGAGCAGTGGTGGAGGGCACGATGATGGCATCACAGAGTTCGTACTCGCGTTCCAGTCGGCGGATAAGCGCGGCAGGGAGCAGCGCCGCACAGTCACTCGCCCTGACCCCCGCTTGGGCGCATTCGTAGAGAACCTCGCGCTGCCACTGGCGGGGATGAAGGGTGGCGTTTTCGAGCAGGCTTTTGGAATTGCCCACTCTTGCTTGCAGACTGGGCAACGCGAGCCCGGGCAAGCCGTGAAAGATTCCCTCGCGCGGAAGCCAGCGCGCGGCGATTCGGGCGGCCAGCCAGCTTGTGGCGACCATGGGCAACTGCGGACCGCATCGTCCGGGCAGCAGGCCCCAGGCAGCCCACAGGTACCGATTCAGTACCCTATAGAAAGGAAACTGCTTCACCAGCTTCAGGTGGCCGGTCACATTCGCTTCCAAGATTTGCAGTTCGGGGCCAAAGCGGAAGACTCGGCGAAGCATGCCGGCCTGGGCGAGCTTGATGGCCAGCGTGGCCTGATAGGAAGCGGCTGCTTGGAAGAGGGTCACGGAAATCGCTGTGTCCAGCATTCCGGAGGTCGAGTCACGCGCTAGTGGGCTGGCCATAGGGACATCCGGCAAAGCGCAGTGAGACCGAGGCCGCGGCCACAGTCACTGGCGAAGGTCAGCTGACGCGAGCCAGAATCCCACGCCGGGGTAATGGAGTTGCAGTTGCTTTGGGTTAGCCGGCGTGTGGACCATGTGCGCGTGTCGGCCAGCCAGAGGTGCCACACGCCCCCTTCGAGATGGCTGAAGGCGAGCCATTTGCCATCGGGAGAAACCGCTGGATAGCGGGCGGGTGACGGCAGGGGAAGGGCGCGCACTGTTGGGGTGTCCCCAGGATGGACAAGAAACAAGGCTGGGCGACCGCCACTAGCCGCGGAAAATACCAGAGTGCCTTCAGGAGTAAAGGTGCTCTCCCACACGTCGAGGTCAGCCGCAGTTTCCTGCTGCTCACCGCCCTCGGGCACGCTTCCAGTTCCCACATGCTTCATCCACAAGGTGCCACGGCCTTCTCGTTCACGAATAAACGCAACGTACTGGCTGTTGGCAGAAATGGCGGGAGCCTGTGCGTTGGCAATTACGCTGTTAGAAATGGGGCGGCCATCCGCGCCCACAGCGACCACTTGTGGCATATCTGAGCCTGCATGCCAGCCGTCAATCCAGATAACCGGCAGGTGCGGATCCTGAGCTGGATTGAAAACGTCTGGCGCCAGCGGCAAGGTTCGCATCGCGTTCTCCTGCAGGCGCGCAATGCCGTAGCCATTCCCCAGCATGACGGAAAAGATCGTGGCA
>JBLMXE010000008.1:0-3915 GCA_050257615.1 Chlamydiota bacterium
CGGCGGTGTCTTCGATTCGCACCATTCAGCAGGCGGAGTTGTCGTACACGACTTCCTATCCCAACAACGGCTACGCGGCCCAGCTTTCGAACCTGGGCGGAGCTGTTCCCTGCGTGCCAACACCCACCAATGCCTGTCTGATTGACCAGAGCCTGGCGGGGGGCACGAAGGCCGGATACAGCTTTACAGCGTTGGGCGGCAATCCGGTGAATGGTGCCAACACCACCTACACGGTGGGGGCCGCGCCCATTACATTTAACCAGTCCGGTGTGCGCTTGTTCTGCTCCACCGAGGACAACGTGATCCGCTGGGATGCCAACGCCAGCAAGAGCACCACGCCGCCCAGCGCGCAGCAGTGCCCGAACTTCACAGCGCTGCAGTAGAGGCTTAGGACGGTAGCTAGTAGTTGGTAGCTGGTAGTTGGTAAGTGACACCATCTACCAACTACCAACAGCTGTCATCCCGCCAGTGGCAGAACCTCATGCGAAGCCGCGCCGCGGCGCGCCTTGCTAGTACGCACCTGCGACAGAGTGCACTCCTTCGGCCTCTTGTCAGGGCGCCAGCGCAGAAACTTGGTGCCGTGACGAAAACGCCCACCGGAGAAATGGTCGTAGCGCACCTCGCAAACCAGCTTGGGCTGGAGCGGCTGCCACTCCATGGAGCGCCTGGTACTCCAACGGCTGAGCCCGCCCGGTGCCTTGCCAGTGAAGCCGGGCGGCGCGATCAGCGGCTCGACAATTCCCTTCAGCTCCTGGCGCTGCTTGGCGTTGAAGCTGGAAGCGAAGCCAACGTGATCCAGCAGCCCTTGATCGTTGTATAAGCCGAGCAGCAACGATCCCACCTGGCCGCCTTTTTCCGCATAACGGAAGCCAGCCACCACGCAATCGGCGGTACGGATGCGCTTGACCTTGACCATAGCGGCGCGGTCGCCGGAATGGTAAGGCTCGTCCACGCGCTTGGCGATGACTCCATCCAGGCCGGCAGGAGCCAGTTCGCGCAGCCAGCTCTCTGCCTGGCGGCGCTCAAGCGTGGCAGGAGAGAGGCGTACGCGTTCGCTCTTCCCTACCCGGAGAAGTAGCTCCTCCAGCCGCTTCCGGCGCTCTGCCAAAGGAAGCTCGAGCAGCGATTGGCCTTTTTCATCCACCAGCAGATCGAAACACATCAGGGTGGCGGGGCTTTCTGCTGACAGCTTGCGGATGCGCGATTCCGCGGGATGAATGCGCAGCAGCAGGTCGTCAAAGGAAAGATGCCCGCCGGAGAAAATGACAATTTCGCCGTCGAGGACAAACCGCTGTAGGGGAAGCTGGCGCAGTGCCTCGACCAGTTCCGGAAAGTAGCGACCCAGCGGCTGCCCCGCCTTGGACTGCAGCAGGACCTGCTCGCCTCGACGGAAGGCCAGGCAGCGGAAGCCGTCCCACTTGGGCTCGTACTGCCAGCCTTCGCTGCCTGGTAGCTCGGCAGCGGATTTGGCCTCCATGGGAGGGAAGGGCGGGCGAACGGGCAGATTGATTTCGGGAAAGGGAGCCTCGAGGGCTTCTTCGGGAACAGCCCCGGCGGAGACATGCTCGAGGCTTGCGCTTCTTCTTGATTTCTGCTGCTTAGTCGTTGCCATGCAGGGTTGGATGGCGAATGAAGTTTACTTGCTGTACCCGACTGCCAGCGGCAATGCTCCGCTCATGTACCAGCCGCCATTCATGCTGCGCTTCCCAATCCCCGTCTCAAGTTGCTTGTTATACTCACACTGAATGCTGCATGAAACCCTGGAAGAAGGACGCCGCGCAGCGGATGCGGCCCTGGAAAAGCTGTTGCCGCCGGCGACGCAGTATCCGCTCTCGATTCATCAGGCCATGCGGCACAGCGTTTTTGCCGGCGGCAAGCGCCTGCGGCCAATTTTGTGCATGGAGGCGGCGCGGCTGGTGGCGGGTTCCCTGCCCGCGGGCGTGGAGGAACTGGGCGCGGCGCTGGAGATGCTGCACACCTATTCCCTGATCCACGACGATCTGCCGGCGCTGGACAACGACGACCTGCGGCGCGGGCGTCCCACCTGCCACAAGGCCTTTGGCGAGGCCACCGCCATCCTGGCGGGCGATGGGTTGCAGACTTACGCCTATGAGGTGCTGGCGCGGCTGCGCTGCCCGGCGGAGCGGCGGGTGCGCATCATCGAAGAGATTGCCCACGCTACCGGCACGGTGGATGGCATGATCGGTGGCCAGGTAATGGACCTGGAGGCCGAGCACAGGCGTGCCGATGCCGCCACCCTGGAATACATTCACCGTTCCAAGACAGCCGCGCTGATCACGGCGTGCGGGGTGACGGGCGGGCTGTATGCCGGAGGGAGCGATGAACAGATCAGCCACTTGCGCGCCTTTGGCCAGGCCATCGGGCTGGCGTTTCAGATTGTGGACGATGTTCTGGACGTGACCCAGTCATCGGAGCAACTGGGCAAGACCGCGGGCAAGGACACGGCCACGGAAAAGGCAACCTACCCCGCGCTGTTTGGGGTGGCGGAGTCGCTCAAGAAGGCCGATGCGCTGGTGGAGACAGCGTGCGCGAGCCTGGCCGGCTTTGGCGACCGGGCGGCGACGCTGAAGGCGCTGGCACAGTTTCTGGTGGAGAGGAAAAAGTAGGTGGCGTTCTGAGTGCCGCCTCTACGGGGCTGGAGGGTTTGCTCAGACCGTACTCCCAGGACTTCCGTCCTGGGCTTTACTATGGTGCGCCTCCGGCGCTGGCGCCGGATGAGATGAGGCAATATCAACGGGTGAGAAGCCGCAACGTCGAACAAGGTAAGAAGCCGCAATACCGCACGAATGAAAAGGTAATTGCGCAATTGAGATTTCAGTCTTTCTCTGTGCCTCTGTGTCTCTGTGGTGAGCCGGATTTGCGCAGATGACAAACCTTCTCCGCATTCGCTAACCTAGAAAACTGACGCCATGAAAACTGAAATTTCCTTCTCTGCTCCCAGCCAAGTTGAAACCGAATGCCTGGCCGTGGTCGTGCTCGACCGCGGTGAAAACAGCAAACCCAATCCCAGCCTGGAAACTAGTGATAAAGCGGTAGGGGCCGCGGTTGCCGATCTGCTGGCTTCCGGCGAAGTCACCGGTAAGATTTTTGAAACCACCCTGGTCCACCACCCCCAAGGCCTGAAGGCCAAGCGCCTGCTGCTGGTGGGCGGCGGGAAGGCCAGCAGCTTTTCCGGCTACGAATTGCGCAAGCTGGCGGGAGCTGCCGTGCGATTCCTCAAGCCCAGGAGCATTCGCAGCTTTGCCTTCGCTGCACCGGAGGGCGCCGGTGATGCCGTCAAGGCCGTGGTGGAAGGCGCCTTGGTGGGCAACTTTGATCCCGATACCTACAAGAGCGACCGCAAGGACCAGCGCGTGGAGCAGATGACCGTGGTGGCTCCCGCCGGGCAGGACGAAGCCCGCCTGCGCCGCGCCCTGGAAGAAGGCCGCATCGTCGGGGAATCGCAGAACTTCACGCGCGAACTGGTTAACGAGCCGAGCAACC
Source organism: Chlamydiota bacterium (assembly GCA_050257615.1). Lineage (GTDB taxonomy): Bacteria > Acidobacteriota > Terriglobia > Terriglobales > Acidobacteriaceae > JAICWP01. The sequence goes on from JBLMXE010000008.1 coordinate 3,505, forward strand.
GCCTGACGCCCACCGTGCTGGCGCAGCGCGCCAGCGAGATGGTGCGCGAGATCGCCAGGAACGCGAATGGCTTCCGCCTCTCGGTTGAGACCTACGGCGCCGACAAGATCAAGGAACTCAAGATGGGCGCCTTCTGGAGCGTGGCCCAGGGTTCCGACGAGCCGCCGGCGCTGATCGTCATCAAGTATGAGCCGGAGGGGGCGCCGGAAAAGCCGGTGCTGGGGCTGGTGGGCAAAGGCATCACCTTCGATACCGGCGGCATTTCCATCAAGCCCGCCGACGGCATGGAGAAAATGAAGTACGACATGGCCGGCGGCGCTGCCATGCTGGGAGCCATGCGCGCCATCGCCCTGCTCCGGCCCAAGGTCAAGGTGATCGCCATCGTGTGTGCCACGGAAAACATGCCTTCGG
>JBLMXE010000009.1:0-4175 GCA_050257615.1 Chlamydiota bacterium
CACCCCTACTACGACGCCGATGTGGTTGTGGTGGGGGCGAAGAATTCAGCCGCCATCGCCGCTCTGGAGTTATGGCGGCACGGGGCGCGGGTCACCATGGTGGTCCGCGAAGAAGGCATTCACAGCCACGTAAAGTACTGGATCAAGCCCGACATCGAGAACCGCATCAAGAATGGGGAAATTCAGGCCTTTTTCCGCAGCCACCTGCTGGAAGTTACGGCCGACGCTGTACGCATCAACACACCCGACGGCGAGCGCGTGCTGAAGAACGACTTTGTTTTTGCCATGACCGGCTATCATCCCGATTACGACTTTCTGACCAGCATGGGCATCGAGCTTTCCCCCGAACAGTGCCGCCCGGTTTGTGATCCGGAAACTCTGGAGAGCAATGTGCCGGGAATCTACGTGGCCGGCGTCATCGTAGCCGGTTCGCGCACCAACGAAATCTTCATCGAGAACGGGCGCTTCCACGGCCAGCTCATCGCCGCCGACCTGCGGAAAAAGCTGGCCACCGGCGCCGCATGAAAACCGAAACCTGTTTACCACAGAGGCACAGAGTCACAGAGAAAATCAATTTAAAATGTGGAAACCGTCGCACGGGTACAGCGGTTTTCAATTCGTCAATCATCAATCTTCAATCGTCAATTAGCATTTCGGCAGCCCCTTCTCGATTGCCGTCCCCTCTTCATAGTCGTTCCACGTATCAATCATCAGGAAGGGCAGGGGACGGGAGTTGTTGTAGTAAGCCCGGAACATGCGCAGGGTATCTTCGAAGGTCTTGCCGCAGCGCGGGCTGATGCGGCGGTTCTGGCTCCAGGCGGCTTTGGAATCGTCGAAACCCGGCCAGGCCGCGCCCACCGCGATTTTGTCCGGATACCTGGAAAGCATGGTGTTGTAAAAATCTTCCAGGTAGCGCCCGCCCCAGTGACTGCCGTCAGGCGCCCAGCCTTCTTTTCCCGGCCCCACCCAGGCGTAGAAACCGTCAAATGCGACGGCAGAGCGGCTGCCATAAGCCTGCGTGATCAGCAGCGGGCGGTCGGGTTCGGGCCAGGAATCCACCGCTTGCCGTACCCGGTTCCAGTCGGTGCCCGAGTTTTTGGGGAAGATGAAGATCAGCGGGCGCCCGTTGTAGCGCAGATAGGCGTCGCGGCAAGGCCCGGCTTGCGGTCCAATGTAGTGGTCATAGGCGTAACGCAGGTCGTCCACCACGGCGTCGGTCGTGGCGCCTGGCGAGTCCACCGTTTCGTCGTACTGGATGGCCGTCCTGAAATCGTTCTTCACTGCCAGGTTCTGCAGCAGCGCGTAATTGCCGTCTTCAAATTTCTTGCCGGGACCGTACCAGTTCACCACAAACGCGGCTATGCCCAGGTTTTTGGCTTGCGTGATTTGCTCCTGCAGTTTTACTGGATCATTGGAGGAGTAGCCCACGTTCATGTGGTTCTTCTCTCCAAACCAGGGCTGATAGGCAGCCAGAATCTGCGGCCAGGAATTAGGCGCCGCGGCGGTGGTAGCCTGCAACGCCTGTTTCAAGTTGCGGCGGGCGCAGGAGACCAGCGGCATCAGGGCCGCTGCCAGTACGCAGGGAAAGACCAGGGAGCGCAACCAGTAAGGGCCGAGTCTCATAAGAGCAGGATCAAGGCTCTTAGATGACGGGAAGGGCAGCGGTGTTGGTCAGAGCTGCGGCAGGAAAGCCACCAACGCGAAGGTCGCAAAGGCAGCACCTGGGGCATGAATTGGTAATCTCAGCCCATGCCGCACGGAGGCTCTCGCCATGTCGTAGCGCCGGCGTCCTCGCCGGCTGTCGCGAGGGCGTCTCGCCCTCGCACATAATCCGCGGCAGCTCTCCGAAAGACGGTTAGAACGGTATGTCTTCGTCGGTGATGGTGGTGGAGTGGGCCACGTCGGGCGCAGGCTCAGGCGCACGCTGATCGAAGTCGCCGCCCGAAGCCGCAGCTCCACGGCTGCGTCCCGCCGACGAGCCTTCGCCTGCCTCGCGTCCGCCCAAGAGCACCAGATCATTCACCCAGATCTCGGTCTTGTAGTGCTTCTGTCCTTCCTTGTCGTCCCAGGAGCGCGTACGCAGGCTGCCTTCGATGTAGACCTTGCTGCCTTTTTTTACGTACTCGCCGACAATTTCGGCTGTGCGCTGCCAGGCCACAATGTTGTGCCACTCCGTGCGGTCCTGCCACTGGCCATCTTTGTCCTTTTGGCGCTCGTTGGTGGCCAGGCTGAAGTTGGCTACGGCGGTGCCGCTGGGCGTGTACTTGACCTCCGGGTCCTTGCCCAGATTGCCGATGAGAATAACCTTGTTGACGCTTTTCGCCATGGGAGACGCTCCTTCTCATCCCCATCCCGCGAGCTTGGGCCGGGAGCAACAGTGCCTGTGCGGCAGGGATTTGCCTCAATCTTAGCAGATGCTCCGCCTGTGATTCTGCAGGATTTCGGATAGGAACGCGTGCCCCACATTTGGCTGCAGGAGGTGGGGCTGATTTCTTTGCGGCGGCCACAGGTGGGGCTGCCTCAATCCGCTGCCATAGCCTGCTCGAACCGTGCCGGGTATCGTCGTGCGTACGGCTTCTTCTCGCGGTAAGACCGCGCCAGTTCCAGGTAGATGCCCAAATCGCGCTGCAAGTCGGCCTGGGTGCCGTCAAAATAGAAATTACGAATAGGGATGCCCCCGTAGTCCTTGCTTAGCTTGGGATAGATGGCCTCGCTGACAATGCCGTTCATGCAGGTGAACGGGCTGATGTCAACGATGCCATCGGCGCCGTGCCGCGCCAGGTAAGCCGCTTTGCCGACGCTCACCACCATCTCGCCTTCCACTCCCGTGTTGGGCAGATAGGGCCGCGCCAACTCCAGAACCTCGCTGATGTGCGGCTCTTCATATCCGGCAAAATCTTGGGCGAAAGGCGCCAGCAGGGCGCTCTCGTCGCTGTGCTGAATGTGGCTGCGCAGCGTGTTCTTGAGCATGTCGAAGGAAATCGTACGACCCTCCAGGCGCAGCTTGCGGGCTACCTCTGAATTGCAGTACCCGATCCACTCCGCAATGTCGGTGAGCCAGCCTTCGCCCCCCTGCAGCTCGAGGTTGCGCACCAGGTCGGCGTTGCTGAAGTTGTTGAGGCGGCAGAAAATTTCCCCCACCACCCCGATCAGCGGCCGCTGCCGGTGGTAGCTGGCAGGTACGGCGCGAAAGCGTTCGCGCCCCCGCTCCATCGCCGCCACCAGCGACTTCATCTGGCACTCCGTGTCGGCGCAACTGTTCTCAATTGCCCGGCAAAGGTCGGCCACGGATTCGGCAAAAGCCCGGTCGGTGCTTCCGGCGACACTTTCATACGGCCGAGTCTGCAGCAGGGCTTTGCGCAGAATGTCGGCCGCCACCAGCGCCCGCCACGCGGTCCGCTCGAAACTAGGGCCCAGGCTGGCAATATCACGATAGGCCTCCTGGGTGCTCGGGGCATAGACCTGCACCTGGGGAAAGCCTGCTTGCGCCAGGGTCTTGCGCAGAAACGGAACATACTGCCCGAAGCGGCAGGGCCCGTCGGCCGTGGCCATGAAAAACACCGTGCGCTGGGGATCGATTCCCGGCTGCTCCAGGATGCGCAGGAAATCGCCTACCGTGATCTTGGCGGGATAGCATTCGTCGCCACTGGTGAATTTCGCGCCCAGTTCCAGGGTGCGCTGGTTGGAAGGCGGCGTGGGCTGCGCCGCTACGCCGAACCAGCGGAAAATGGCAGCGAACGCCTCCACTGCTCCCTGCGCCATGGCCGGAATGTGCACCGTCTTGCCTTGCAGCGGGTGGCCGGGCGGCAGTGCGGGCTTCACACAGCGGTGGACGCAGAGTTGCATCGCAGGAATCCTTTGCTGTCGAGGTAGGCTTCGCAACGAGTTAGGAAGCCGGCGTCATTGGAGTGGCCGTCGAACTGCAGTAGCAGGCTGGGCTTACCCGAGGCGTCGTACACAAACGACTTGATATAGGAATCGGGCCCGCACTTGAAATTGGAGATATACACCAGGTGCAGGTTGGGGTAACGGCGTGTAATGCGGGCCGCCGCCAAAATCAGCCGCCCCGAATTCCAGTACATGTTGTCGTTGATGTCGGAGATGTCCTCCTCTTCCAGCCTTAGGAAGTCCAGCGGAATCACGTTGGCGCCGTAAAGTGTGCGCAGCTTGCGCGG
>JBLMXE010000010.1:0-16032 GCA_050257615.1 Chlamydiota bacterium
AGGCTCTGCCGTGGGCAGAATGAGCGCCCGCCTGGGCGGCAACAGGCTTTTGACCTATCAGCGCATTACCGTGGGCCTGACCCGGCAACGGCTGGACCAGCTTGGCCTTTCCGACGTTGACCCCGGAAAGGTCAGCAAGCTTGATTGCGTGGACCAGATGGACAATTTGCAGAAGATCGGGCGCGCCATAGCGAAGGAACAGGTGAACATGCGGGCGCTGGGGAAGTTCTTTCCGGTCGAAGGGAGGCAATGATGCGATCTCGACGTAGCCGCCCACAACAACACGCCAACCAAAGATGAGGCAGAGGATCCCGAAGACGTAGCCAGCCTGGTTGGCGTGTTGTTGTGGGCGGCTACGTCGAGATCGCATCATTGCCTCCCTTCGACCGGAAAGAACTTCCCCAGCGCCCGCATGTTCACCTGTTCCTTTGCAATGGCGCGCCCGATCTTCTGCAAATTGTCCATCTGGTCCACGCAATCAAGCTTGCTGACCTTTCCCGGGTCAACATCAGAAAGGCCGAGTTGGTCCAGCCGTTGCCGGGTCAGGCCCACGGTAATGCGCTGATAGGTCAAAAGCCTGTTGCCGCCCAGGCGGGCGCTCATTCTGCCCACGGCAGAGGCGGCCGCCCCGCCTGCCATCGCCATTCCGGTCGCTGCCATGCTTGCAGACGGCGCCGCGGCCGGGTGCTCCCCTATCAGGTGCATGAGCACGTTCTGCTGCAAGTTTGCATCACCCATCAACTCTTCAATCGCGTACTGCGCCCAATTCAGGGCGTTGTAGCCGGAGGCCTTGCCTTCCTCGATTTTGTCCTCGCTGAAGCCCGTGCCGAGCGAGATCAGCAGCAGGGTTTCAGAACCTGTTGGCCAGCCGATGCCGTAGGCCGGCTCCGTGGCTTCCAGGAATAGCTGCAGCGATGGGTTGTTGTAGGTGCTGACGCCTCCGTCAATGAATTCGTAGGCGTGAGACTTCGCCTGCCCGTCCGGCACCTTGATTGTCTGCGGCGGAAAGTAGGTTGGAGCCGCCGTGCTGGCGCGCACGATTTGCCACAGCGGCAGCCCCTGGTTCTGCGAGAAATACTTCCCTTGCCGGTTATTGATAAAGAACCACGTGCTGCCCTGGGTTACATTCTTCGAAACGATCAGCAGCAGCGTATGCAGCCGGGGATCTCCCAGCGTGGTATCGCCCCCTAGAACGCGCTTAAGGGCCTGCTCCAACGGCTTGCTGGGATATTTGTGCCAGAAGCGGGTGATGAAAAACTCGGGCTTGAAGACCTGCTCCCCAAGTTCCAAGTAGAAGTCCCTCAACTTCGCAGCCCGCAAGCCCAGGGCCAGAGCCGCCGCCAGAATCGCACCCGTACTGGTGCCGCCGATCAGGTCAAAACGTTCGCAGAGGGGCCGGTCCTCCCCGGTCAGTTCTTTTAATTGAGTTTCGATTTCGATGAGAACTTCGGCTTCGATGAGCCCGCGAATACCGCCTCCATCCAATGACAGAAGGCGTTTGGGGCCGGAGTGATTCACCGGGGCGGGAGGCGACATCAGAAGGACCTCCTTGCTGCCTCGCAACTCGCCTGAGCACGATTCGGAATTTCATTTTAGCCGACGTCGCCGCCTTCGGCGCAGTGTATTCAGCTCAGACTGGTCTTAAGGCAGCACGGCTCCCTGTCCAGTGTGGGGGAAAATACGTACGATTTTCGGAAATGCTTGCGGTCGTGTCAGCCGGCTGTCACCGCAAAATACTTCAATTTACGTTTGCAGGCCGTGTTGGACTCTCGAAGCATAGGTTTTCCACAGGGGGAGTTCTAGGTTTTTGACAGATTCCTGCAGCATAATCGTGTCCACGCCGGATAATACGCGCTTGAACCAATGTGGGGAGATCATGCGGACCGCATGATCGTAGAGACGCGAGGTTCGTGCCGAAGAGATTTGACTTCCTTTAGCGAGCAAACTTTCGATGGCCACTGGACTGGATCAACTTAAGCATATCGTCGTTCTAATGCTGGAAAACCGCTCCTTCGACCACATGCTGGGCTCCCTGAAGGCGGTGGACTCGCGGATTGATGGCGTCGGTGACGGGTTGAGTAATCCCGACACCACCGGCGCTTTGGTCAAGCCCCAGCCGCTGGCCGACTTCCAGGGGCAGCTCAACCCCGATCCCGACCATCACTTTCCCGCCGTGGACTTACAGATCTTTGGCGGCGATAAGAGTCCGGGCCGGACAGCGAATATGCAGGGCTTCGTTAAGAGCTATTTCAACCAGCGGGGAGACGTGGCCCATTCGCACAACATTATGTACTACTTCAAGCAGGACGACCTGCCGGTGCTCACCAACCTGGCCCTGGAATTTGCCGTGTTCAATCGCTGGTTCTCCTCCATCCCGGGCCCCACGGTGTGCAATCGCGCCTTCGCGCACTACGGGACGTCTTTCGGCCGCGTGGACATGAATCCTTTCGAGATTATGGCGCCCTTCAAGAGCATCTACACGCGGCTCATCAGCGCCACGCCTTCGCGCACGACCAAGGTTTATTACTACGACACCACCAGTTCGACCCTGGAGGTGGTCAACCTGTTGCAGAATCAGCCGCAGCTGTTCGGCACCTACCGGCAATTTCTGGGCGACTGTGCGAAGGGCCTGCTGCCCGACTACTCCTTTGTCGAGCCCAACTACACCGACCACCAGACTGACGGCGGAGAGGAAGTGGCCAGCGACCAGCATCCCGACCACGACGTGCAGGCGGGAGAGTTGTTCATTGCCGAGGTGTACATGGCCATCAAGAGCAACCCCAAACTGTGGGCCAGCACGGCGCTGCTGATCTGCTATGACGAGCATGGCGGCATCTACGACCACGTTGTGCCGCCGGCCTGCATTCCCGATATATTCACCGCCTCGGCGAACAGTACGGGCACGGGGATGGAATTCAAGTTCGACCGCCTGGGGGTGCGAGTGCCCGCCATTCTGATTTCCCCCTGGATTCCAAAAGGAACAATTGTCAACCGCGTCTTCGATCACGCCTCCATTCCGGCCACCATCACGAAATTTTTCCTGGGAGACTACGCGAACCGCTCTCCGCGGGAAATCAACGCCGATGTTTTCATTGAACCGCAGAATCAGCCAGCGGATCCGGCGCGCAATCTGCTTTCGCTTTCAACCATGCGCACCGATTGCCCCGACTTTCAACCGGAGGATTAAGGTACCGAGGAGGAGCGAACTGCAATGGCGGTCATAAAAGTTCCAAGACCGAAAAACGTTTTCGATCCCGACCGGCCGGCTTCGAGCCTGCTGCTGGCACAGGTTGAGCATCTGCAGAAGGCGGAGCTGAACCTGCCTCTGAAATACTGCAGCAAGCGATACACCAAAGCCATTACGACGGAAGGCGAAGCGGCCGCCTATATCCAGGAAGTGACCGGGGCGATCCAGCGAGCGCATAAGGAGGCCGCAGCAAAACGAAAGCGACGGCCGGACCGCGGGAAAAAGCGGCTGACCATCGCGGCCTCCGCTGCGCCCTCCTTACGAGGCAGGACGAAAAAGGGCCCGGCAAAGCGCAGGCGCAAATCGAAGTAGATGATATTTGTTCCCGGGAGGCAGTATGCGGTGGGTAGTGATAGCGCTGTGGCTGGCGTCCTCGCTGGCGTTTGCCCAGGAAAGCGCCCTGCACGCTGAGTTACGGCGTGAAGGTGAGCGGGTTTCCGACGCCTGCGGCAAGTTCAGTTTCAAGGCTATTCCCATGTGCGGCTACGCGCTCTTCACTGACCACCCCTTCCACATCGCCGCCGGCAGCATGCCGCCACAAAACGGATTCGGCTTGGGCGCCGCATTCGTGTGGACTGAGAACACGCACAACTGGCGAATGAGTTGGAACGCCGATGCCGTGGGCGCCTTCAGCGGCGCCTGGCGAACCGGCGTTTACATGCAGATGGTGCACACGCCGCACCCGGCAAAGCCCCCTATCCGGGTAGTACGGCCAACGCCGGGGCAGCCACCGACGCAACCGGCGCCCCCGCCGCGCTTCACGCATCCTTACACCGTCTTCAACCTGTATGCGCAAACCATTTCGCTGAACACAGTGAATTACTTCGGCTTAGGCAACAGCACCACGCTGGCGGGCGCCTCGGTGTTCGGGATGAGAGAGACCATCGTTGGCGGCAACGTTACCAAGCCGATCTTCGAGTGGCCGGCCGTGCGCTGGCTCAATCCTTCTCTCTTTGGAGAAATCAACGGACGCTTTGTTGACCTGCGCCCCGACCGCGGGCAATCCGTTCCTTCCCTCGAAACCCGCTATACGGAAGCGACCGCGCCCGGCCTGGCCAGCCAGCCTGGCTTCCTTCAGTTGGGCGAAGGGCTGCGCATCAAGCCCGTGATCGGCGACCACTTCGAACTGAATTATGCGGGCAAATTCCAGCAGTTCGTGGCTCCTTCGAATTCGCATTATTCCTTCCTGCGCTGGACCGTGGATCTGAACCACACCTACTACCTTTATAGTTACTCGCAGACGGCGCCCAAATATCCGGAGGGGCTCGGGCCCGATGCCTGCACCACGGGGACGGATAAATGTCCCGAGATTCCCCGTACCCGCAACCTGAACGGCTCAATTGGGGTTCGGTTTCTGCTTTCGGAATCGCCCACTTCGGGGACCAGCGTGGTTCCCTTCTTTTTCCAGCAAACCCTTGGCGGCTCCGACATTAATAACGCGATGTCGCTGGGCAGTTATCAGGACTACCGCTTTCGCGCGCCCAATCTCCTGCTGCTGCAGGAAAAATTCGAGCACTCCATCTGGGGGCCCTTCGGCGCCACCTTCATGGCCGACCAGGGGCGGGTGGCGCTCACCCGGGGCGATATCGGGTTCAGCCACCTGAAGCACAGCTTTGCCGCCGGGCTGACGCTACGCGCCGGCGCCTTCCCCATGGTTTACCTGAGGTTCGCCTGGGGAGGTTCGGAGGGACATCACAATATCCTCAATATGAACACCGCGTTGCTGGGCGCCTCCCCACGCCCGCTGTTGGATTAGGAAGCGCAGGCTGCCAGCCATGGATAACACAATCAGAACAGGAGAGCGTTTTTGCCCACTTCTCCGGCCGCCAGCGGTGGCATCTGCGACTTTGCGCCTAAGCGACAGAAATTACGACAGTTATCGGTCGAACGCCGGGGTCTCGCCGTTCTGCCTGCAGAACGGCCGGACAATTGTTGCAAGTTCAGCGTCAATTTGGTATCTCCTTTCTCCGCAGTTGCCCGCCCCATCCTCCAAGGGCGGGTTGAGGTGCAACAGGTTTGCTTGCGCCTCAGCAGGCTCGATCAGGTCCTGGTTGTAAGCGGCTCCGTATCTGGCGAACACCAACAACTTCAGACGTGAGTTGGTCGGTCGTGATGTCCCAGTTAGTCCTGATCATGAAGTACGAAGTGGTGATTTTTCTGGCAGCTCTGGCCGCGCTCGTGGCCATTCAGCTGCTTACGGGAAGAATCAACGCCGCAGGTCTGCTCTGCGGCAGGATCAGCGGCAAACCACGGGGCCAGGCGCAGTACTTCAGCTCCGGTCGGGTGCAGTTGCTCGTATTCACGATCGGAACGGCCTTCTACTATCTGCTGAAAGTTCTGGAGAATCCCGGAGGAGGGTTCCCCTCCATACCCGCCACCTGGCCCGCGGTGCAGGGGGGAAGCAACGTCATTTATTTGCTGGGCAAGACGTACGCGCGGTGGTTTGCCGGCAGTCACTCAAAATAACAGGAGATTAACCATGAACACGCTAACACTCGTCGCCGGATACATCATCTGCGTGTTGATCGGCCTGCTGGGGTTGCTGGTTTTGTGGAAGATCATGGACGGCAGCATTGACCTTTCGGACCTGATCAGCGAGGAAAATGGCGGCGCCAGCATGTCGCGGTTTCAGTTTTTGGTGTTCACCTTTGTCATTTCTCTCAGCCTGTTTCTGGTGATCGTCGCCAGTACGCCGCCGGCTTTCCCTCCTGTGCCTGGAACAATTCTCGCCCTGCTGGGCATCAGCGGGAGCTCCTACCTGGTGAGCAAGGGTATTCAGTTCAGCGATCCGGCGGGGATCATGGACCGCGGCACTGACGTGGTCGTTAGCCCCGCCAAGGTCACGGTCCGCGCCGGCCAGACGCAGCAATTCAAAGCCGATGTTCCCAGTAAGCCCGGGTCTGCCGTGACCTGGGAGCTGATTGCCGGTCTCGGAGAGATCAGCAATGACGGACTCTACAAAGCACCAGAAACAACAAAGCTTCAGGCATCCCTGGATGCTTTGACCGACGCTGCCAAAGCCACGCCCGGCGCTCCGGCGCAGGCTCCCCACGTGCACGCCACCATTCAGGTCAACAGCGTGGAGTTTCCTGGCGCCTACGACCTGGCTGTGGTAACCCTTGTCCTCTGAGGCCATATGCGGAAGCAAAGATCTGGAACACAAGACTCATCCTCTCCCCGCAGCCGGAAAAAGCGGCTGGCAGCGGCCGCGTCGGTGCTGCCCTTGGCCATCGGACTGGCGAGCACGCAACTGCCCAGCGGCCGCGCGGTGTCGGCTCCGAGCTTCGGAAAATTTGTTGCCGCCTGCACCCTACCTTTTGATGCCATCAAACAGCAGCACCCGATTGACGAGTCCTGTGACCTTGACGGGGTCGCCAAACCCGACACGCCGCAGGCCCGCCAGAACGAAGCCAAAAACAATTTCTGCGCCGCTGGCCCTCCCGTGGATATCAATTTCGATGTTCTCCACCAGTTGCAGACCCTGGCCGCCAGGCGGGTCTCTTTCGGCAGCGACAGCGCCCTGCCCCATGATCGTTCTGCGCTCCGCGACCTGCCTACCAGCGCGGGCACCATCGGAGAGGGTACTCTTGTCCGCATGGCCGCCTACGTCATGGAGGCCAGGTATTCCAATCGGGGAAAAGGCGAAAGTGTCAATTGCAAACGCCCCGACAATGCCAGCAACGACATCCACGTCGTCCTCGTCGAACGCGCGCCTGTGCCGGAGAAGCCGACTCCGGCCGATGAATGCGACAGCGCCACGGCGGAGATCAGTCCCCATTTCCGGCCCGATGTCTGGACGCCGGACATGCTGCTGGCAAAGGACAAGCTGCTCTTTTCCAATGCCGGCAACTATCTATTTCGCTTCACGGGGCAACTTTTCTTCGATGCCAGCCACGTTCCCTGCCGCAACGGAACCGGTCCCAGCCCCCGCCGCTTTACAATCTGGGAAATTCACCCGGTGTACAACATGGAAGTTTGCACCGCTCCCGACGGCAAATGCGACGCAGGCAGCAATGCCAATTGGGAGTCGTTAGTGGACTTTGCCGCCCAAGGCAGCACCGAGACCCGGCTGCGCCTTCCCGAGGACATCTTCCCTGGGGAATGGAGCGGTGTGAAAAGGACGCCCTGACAGGAAAGGCGGCCCCTTAGCGGGCCGCCTTCAGATTGGTTGCGGGGGGTGGATTTGAACCACCGACCTTTGGGTTATGAGCCCAACGAGCTACCAGACTGCTCCACCCCGCGAAGTTATGATAACAACCGCCTCCGGCACCGGTCAAACCGATCAAGAACATTTCGTGAGGCTCGCCACCTGAGGTCTACTTCCCTTTCCTCCCTACTATTTTTGCGAGTTGTGTTGCTTCCTGGGGCACTGAATCTTTGAAGGCGGAAGCCGCAGGCCAGGGATCCGAGGAGAAGGCTCGGTGTCTTGCCTGGTTCGGCGACTGAATACGCAAAACGGGAGCGAAGAACGCTGGAAGGAGTCAAGAACATGAGCACAGCAATCGCGCCAGCCACACACGTGATGAATGGGGCACAAGCATTATTCAAGGCGCTAATTGATGCCGGGCTGGACACCTGCTTTGCCAATCCCGGCACCTCGGAGATGCAACTCGTCTACGAAATCGGCCTCACCGAAGGCGTGCGCGCCGTCCTCTGCCTGCAGGAGAACACCGTGACCGGAGCCGCCGATGGCTACGCGCGCATGGCGGGCAAACCCGCTTTCACGCTCCTCCACGTGGGCAGCGGGTTCGCCAACGGCATCGCCAATCTGCACAACGCGGGCCGGGCCCACACTACTATGGTCAACATCGTCGGCGCCAACGCCACCTACCATCAGCCCAGGTTCCCAGCCCATGAACTCATCAATGGCCGGATTGTGGACCTGGCACGCGTGGTCTCGCACTGGGCGCAGGAAGCCAGATCGGCCGGCGATCTGGCCGTGCTGGGCGCGCTGGCCACCCGCTATTCGCAGTTAGGCGCCGGAAAAATCTGTACCGTCGTCGCTCCCACGAACTGTCACTGGGAACCTGCCGTCGCCCCGCCTGAACCGGGCGGACCCATGGAAACACCGAGAGTCTCTCCCCACACCATTGACGACGTGGCGGCCCTCCTTGCAAATGGCAAAAAGACGGGACTGGTGCTGGGCAGTCGCATGCTCTACGGCGAGGGGCTGGAATTGGCGGGATGCATCGCTGCCAAAACCGGGGCCACCCTGCTGGCGGAGTTCGGCACGTCCCGCTTTGCGCGGGGCGAGGGCCGCGTTCCCGTCGAACGAATTCCCTATCTCCTCGAACGTGCGCTCCGACTTCTTGCCCCGTACGAACAGCTCATTCTGGTAGGCGCGCCATTCCCGGTTGCCACTTTCGCGTATAAGGACAAGGCGGTCGTGAAAGTTCCCGAGGGCTGTCAGGTCTCGACGCTGGCTACCGTGGAACACGACTTGTTGGCGGCGATGACCGATCTAGCGGCAGCGGTAAACGCTCTTTCAGAACCGGCAGAACGCCAGTCCCGGTGGGAACCCGCGATCCCTGCCGGTGCTCTCACTGGAGAGGCCATTGGCGACAGCATCTGCCTGCTGATGCCGGAAAATGCGATTCTAGTGGATGAAGGCATCACCAATGGAGCAACAGTCTACTACCGCACGCAAGGTGCGCGGGCGCATGACTATCTGCAGGCGGCCTGTGGTGGCGCTATTGGGGCCGGACTCCCGGTCGCGTTGGGGGCCGCCGTGGCCTGCCCGAGCCGCAAAACCATCGTCATCGAAGGCGACGGCTCGGCCATGTACACGGTGCAGGCGCTTTGGTCTATGGCAAGGGAGAAGGCTGATGTCGTGGTTGTCCTCCTCAGGAATGACAGTTATGCCATCCTGGAAGTCGAACTGGCGCGGGTTCGCGAGGGCGATGCCAATTCCAAAATGCTTTCCATGATGCACCTCGATAATCCGGTGATTGACTGGGTCAAGTTGGCAGAGGGGCAAGGTATTCCGGCGACTCGCGCCACCACGGCAGCAGAGTTCCACGAGCAGTTCGCAGAGGCGCTGGGCCACAAAGGGCCGAGCTTCATTGAGGCGCAGGTTGCACAAAAAACGCAAGCAATTGTTGATGAGGTTCGCAAGTCGAAGTGAGGGCATGCAAGAAAAACGGAGCTAGAAACGAATTTATAAGGAAAAGTGCGACGACTATCAGACTGCTTGGACATGGGAAAACGAAATAAAGAGACAAAAGGGCGGAAGGTAAATAGCATGGCGGGCGCCCGCCACCTGGTGTCAACTCAGGATAAGGCGGATTACTAAGGAGCACCATTGGTGCGACGGCTGTTGCTTGCGAGGCTCACCAGCCTGGCATAGTAGCCCTTGCGCGTGCGGATATTCAGTTTCTTTCCTTGCCGGCGCGCAGCGATAGTAATTTTTCGATAGTGACCGTCGGCTTTGAAATCTGCCGGCCGGTACGCAACGGCGTAACGGTTGCGCAACTCTTCGGCAATCTTCGCGAATGCTTGTCCTACTGCCTTCGCGGTTGGCGGCTTCAACACCCGGCCTCCGGTTTCGCTCGCCAGCTTCCGCAAGTTGTCATCGCCTTCTTTACCACTCCAATCCTGAACATCGAGCGTGGAACGGTAATTCGTGCTGATGGTGTAAATAACGACCTGGTCCTGCTGTGCGACGTCAATAGCTTCATCCAGACTAAGCTTTCCGGAATTGTTGTTCCCGTCCGACAGGAGCACCAGCACGCGCGCAAACATGCCTGGTTCCGGGCTGGCCGCCAGCTTTTCGCACCCAGCCACCACGGCATCATAGAGCGCCGTGCCTCCACCGATGGCCAGTTGTCTAACCCCCTGTGACAACAGCTGCGGATCATTGGTGAAATCCTGCGCAATGTTTGGGGTGTCGCTGAATCCCATAACGAAGGCCTCATCGCTCTTGCGCCGCATGACCTGTTGAAGGAATGCACTGACGCCCTGCTGCTCGAACCGAAACCGTTCCTTAACCGAGTTGCTGGTATCAATCACCAGGCCGACGCGCAGGGGCAGTTCTCGCTCGCTGCGAAAGCCCAGAATAGACGCCGGCGGCTTCTTATCATCCAGCACGGTGATGTCGTTCTGCGCGAGATCACTGATGAATTTGCCGTTGCGCATGGCCACAAAAACCAGGTTGACCTCATTCACCTCTTTGGTGAACGACCATTCACCAGTGGAGACGCCATCCGCGGGCAGCGCCGGCTTAGCCTGGCCGAAAGCGGCAAGGGAAAGACAGCCCACCAATGCGGCCAGCAGAAGTCCACAGGCAGAAGTGGTTGCCATCGCCGGCGCCAGAGTCCGAAACCAACCGTGGGTCTTCATGCCAGCCTCCCCTACGACCTTTCGGCGGCTCGTAGATGCACGCTGGTTGCCGCTGACTTGTGAAAAGGATTTATTTCATTTCAGGCTTGCAACTTTTTGAGTTTGCACGGCGTCGGGGTGCAATACCGGGAGGGTGCAGAGATTCTGGCGTAGCCTCCGCGAAGGGAGAACTATCCGATCGGATAGCCTCTCTATCCGTTTGGCTGGTGGCGCAGGACACTCCACAGCATTCCCAGCCAGTTATCTGATCGGGCTCTGCTTTCCCTAACGGCCGGCAACTGCAGGCCCAGGCAGCGGGTATGAACCGGCAGCTGCCCCACGGAATTGGTTACAAAGTCTTCCCCATCTTCAATCGGCTGGCGGCAGAGTTCGCATCGCTCAGCCGGGGCATTGTTGGCCGCCGAGGCCGAATTATCAAGCTCTGGCGGCAGCCATTCCGCCGTACTCCCGAATATGATCCGCCAGGTGACGGGGCTCTGGGCTTCACTCACGACCGGCGAAACTTCCATTTGCGGCTGCACCCACTTGTCGCTGCTACCTGACGCGAAACGCCGTGTGATTTGAAGTGCCGTAGGGGTTGCCATAATGACCTCCACTGGTTCCTGCTAGCCGGGACCCAAGCAAGCGAATGACCAAACTAATGGCTAACTCAGAGCCTGCTCTTTTTGGATTTTTGAGGGGACCGACGCTATGTGGAAGTGCTATCTCTGCTCTGTGAACTTGCGATAAACGAGTTCACGCGCATCTAACGATGCGAACGAAACGACGAGCATCAGCGGCTGTTCTCCTTAGGCGCCTTCAGAATCCGCACCACCGCAGTTATGGTGTTCCAATTCCGTGTCGTTGCCGGCGCGGTGAACAGTTTGTCAATCTGGCCAAGATAGCCGATGGTTTTCATATGACGCCGGTACATGCCGAACACGAAGCGGTTCTTCGACGCAATGACTCGCACCAGCCACTCCCCGTCAGGCGGAAATGCCACGGGCAGGGCAACCCGAAGGCTTCCGGCTCTCGCCAGGATGCTGACAAAGCGAACAATGTCAGGGCGCGCGGGCTCGGCTGCAAAGGGATTTTCCCTCTCCAGGCCAATGAGATCGCGGCCGTCGCAGAGCACAACCTCTGTCTGGAATGGCAGCTTGCGGAGCAGTTCAGTGCGGAACTTCGCCTGCGATCCGGGTTTACGAACGACGAATGTGCCGGCAGCGCCCACATTCACAACGTTGTAGTCGCTAAGTTCTTGGGCCAGGAGGCTGGGACGAAACCTCCTGTGCCCGCCAACATTGACGCCTCGGAGAAAAACCACGAGAGCCATAGCCTGACTCCCGACTCCTGACTCCTGTTTTTTTCAACTCTTCATCTTCGGACGCAGGCAGGCATCCACGGTCTTGCTGGGATCCACGGCATCGCTGTCCACCTGCTCGTGTGTGATCTTCCCCGATTTATCAATCAGGAAGGTGGCACGCCGCGCCGACTCCAGGGGAACTCCCTGGATGTCGTAGTTCTTTACCAGACCATATTCCCGGGTCACCTTGCCGCCGAAGTCGCCCAGCAGAGGGAAGGTAACGCCGTTCTGCTGTGCGAACGCGAAATTGGAGAAGGGGCTGTCCATGCTCACACCCAGAACCTGGGTGTCGGCGCCTTCCAGTTTGCTCAAATTTGCCTGGAAGGCTTTCATTTCCTGGGTTCAACCCCCGGTGAAGGCAAACACATAGAAGGCCAGCACCACGTCCTTTTTGCCGCGGAAGTCGCTGAGCGAAACTTTCTTCAGATCGTGGCCATCGAAGGCCAGCAGAGTGAAATTAGGCGCCATATCGCCCACCTTCAATTTCAGCGGCGGCGCCTCTTTGGCGGAACCCTTCTTGTCCGCCGCCCAGGCGTTCGGTGCTGCCAGCGGCGCCAGCAGGCCACAGGCCAGGAAAAACATCATCACCCTCTGCAACAGCTTGTTGCGCATAGTTCCTCTCCCCACAGCGGGTTCTAAGCCTATTCCCAAAAGGGGACAACGGTCAATCTGCCGACCCACTTGCCTGCAACTCCGGTTGCCAATAAAGTCAGGTCAGGCAAGAATTAGAAGAGAATATTCGCCGGCGGTTACGACTTTTTTGCAGCGACCCGCGGGCGCCAACCCGGCCCCCCTTCACCCATGAGCCTCAACACGATTAACGACGTTTTCTACACTGTGGTCGAGCGCAACTCCGACCGCGTGATGATGTACAAGCAAACGGTCAAGTGGATCTCCATTTCATCCCACGAGCTTTACCGCGACGTCCTGGGCGTGGCCCGCTCCCTGGAAAAGTTGGGGGTCCGCCAGGGCGATCGTGTGGCCATCCTCAGCGAAAACCGACCCGAATGGGCGGTCGCCGACTTCGCCACCCAACTGCTGGGCGCGGTGGTAGTTCCCATTTACGGCACCCTCACCCCGGAGCAAACCGCCTATATCCTCAAGGATTCCGGCGCCCGCGTTATCTTTCTTTCCACGGTCCCGCAACTGCAGAAGTTTCTGGCGGCTAAGGACCAATCGGCGGTGGAGAAAGCGGTCCTCATGGATTACGCGGGAACGCCCGACGCCATCCCTATGCACCGCCTGATGCAGGACGGCCCAGCCGGGCGCGATGGCCAGTTCGATGCCCGCGCCCGCGGCATCAGGCCCAGCGACCTGGCCACCATCATTTACACTTCCGGAACCACCGGCGTCCCCAAAGGCGTGATGCTCACCCATGGCAATCTCGCCTGCAACGTGGAATATTCCCTCCAGGAAGTTCCCGTATCGCCCGGCGACCTGGGGGTCTCTTTCCTGCCGCTGGCGCACGTGACCGCCCGCCACGTGGATTACGCCTGGCTTTACCGTGGTGTGACCGCCGCCTACTGCCCGGCCTTCGACCAGCTTCCCGCCATCCTGCAGGAAGTGCGTCCCACGATTTTTGTAGGTGTCCCCCGGGTTTACGAAAAGATGTATGCCCAGGTCCAACTCAAGGTGCAAAGCGGCTTGAAGCGCGCTCTTTACAACTGGGCCATGAAGGTCGGGCACGCCCACCGGGCCGAAACCCTGGAGTGGAAGCGCCCCGCTTCCCTCTCCTGGCGCCTGGCCGATAAGCTGGTCTTCTCCAAGGTGCGCCACGGCATGGGCGGGCAGGTGCGCATCTACCTTTCCGGCGGCGCTCCTCTGGCGCGGCAGATGGGCGAATGGTTCGCGGATATGGGGATTCGCATTGATGAGGGTTACGGGTTGACGGAGACTTCTCCCGTCATTGCGGTCAACACGCCCGCCCACCACAAGCTGGGCACGGTGGGCCGGCCGCTGCCCAACGTTGAAGTCAAGATCGCCGATGACGGCGAAATCCTGGTGCGCGGCCCCTCTGTTTTCCAGGGATACTGGAATATGCCCGAGCAAACCAGCCAGGCTCTTGTGGATGGCTGGTTCCACACCGGCGATATCGGCAATCTCGACAATGAGGGCTTCCTCAGCGTCACCGATCGTAAGAAGGACCTGCTGAAAACCTCCGGCGGCAAGTTCATCACCCCGCAGCCCATCGAAAAGTCGCTGCAGATGAGCCCCTGGGTGGCCGAAGCCGTCGTGCTGGGCGACCGCCGCAAGTTTCCCTCCGCCATCATCGCCCCTGATTTCCGCTTGCTCGAGCCCTGGGCGCGCAACAACGGTGTGCGCTTTACCTCCCGCGAGGAGTTGGTGGCCGATGCCGCCGTGCGCGCGCTTTTTGAGGGCGTGATTTCCGAGATCAACCAGAAGCTGGCCCGCTACGAGCAGATCAAGAAATTCCTGCTCGTGCCAGAGGAATTTTCCATCGCCAACGGCCTGCTCACCGCCAGCATGAAGCTGCGCCGCCGCCAGGTGGAAGAACGCTACCGCCAGCAGATCGAGGCGCTCTATGCCGAGCCCGCCCCGCAAGCTGCCGTAGAAACGTAGTTTTCTTGGATTCGAACTTCTTCGCCGCGCGCTACTGGGTTAGCAACTGCTTGGCCCTCTGCTCCGCCTGCGGCAGGTCAGCCGAAACACGCTCTGCCTGGTCCTCGGCGGCTTTGGCCTCTGCCATCCGCCCTGCCTTCTCCAGCGCCTGCGCCAGCAGGAGATATCCGACATCGGAAGGTTCCCAGTTCGTGGCCTGCGTATAGTCGGCAACCGCCCGCGTCAGATCTCCACCCTTCTGCTCCACCAGCCCCAGCCCCAGCCAGGCTTGCGAGTTGGCGGGCGCCAGGTTTAGCGCCGCCTGATAGTTTTCCTTCGCGTGCACGTAATCGTGAAGCTCGCGATCGGCAGAACCCAGATTGCTGTACGCCAAAGCCTGCAAGCCGCGGTCCGAGGTCATGCGCAACACTGCTTGCTCTCCTTCGATGGCCCTCTGGAGCCGGCCATGTTGCAGGTCGTAGGCGGCGACATTCAACCTGCTCATGGGATCGCTGGGATTGATGACCATGGCTCGCTGGAAGTGCGCGATCGCCTCCTCGCTGCGGCCCTCTGCCAGCAGCGCTCCTCCGAGATTGTCTTCCGCGACAAAGTTATTACTGGTCACCTGCAGTGCGTGCGTCCACAGGGTCACGTTATCGCGCCAGTAGCCGATCTGCCGGGTAGTGGCCACCACCAGCACCAGTAGGACCACGGCAGACGCCGCTCCAATCCAGCGCCGCTCGATCCGCTGTTTTTCCGCCCAATCGGCCACGCCCCAGCACACCATCAGAAACATACCTGCGTAGGGCAGGTAAGCATAGCGGTCTGCCATGGCCTGCTCGCCGACCTGCACCACGCCAATCATTGGCACCAAGGTTCCCAGAAACCAGAACCAGCCCACCGTCAGATAGCGATGCTTTCTGCCCGCAATGACTAGAGCCGTAACCGCGGCCAGGAAAAGGGTCGAGAGGCCGATTTGCCATGCCGGCCATGCCTTCGCTGGATACATGGGCGACAAATCCAGGGGCCAGAACGCGTGCAGCACGTAGCGTCCGTAAGCCAGCAAAGCGTTCCCCAATCGTTCCGTCAGAGGAAACTCGCGGACCGAGCGCACTGCCCCGCCCTTCGCCTGCGCCCGCATGGTGATAAGCGCGCTGGCCGCAGAGAGCGCGAACAGAGGCAGTTTCTCCCATACCAGCCAGGCAAAAGTTCGCTGCCCGCTTCCCTGCTGCCGAGAACTCGCCATCCTCCGCAACGGCCAATAGTCCCAGAGCAGCAGCACACAAGGCAGCGTGATCACCATGGGCTTGGCCATCAGTCCCAGGGCAAACATGGCGGCTACCACCATGTACCGCGCCGCGCTGGGCCTGCGCGCATAGCGCCCGTAGGCGGCCAGAGCGAGGAGAAAAAACAACATGCTGAACAGCGTTTTGCGCTCCGCCACCCAGGCCACCGACTCCACGTTGACGGGATGAACGGCAAACAGCGCCGCCACCATCAGGCTGCGCCAGGTCGAACCCGTCGCCCATTGCAGCACCAGAAACAG
>JBLMXE010000011.1:0-2552 GCA_050257615.1 Chlamydiota bacterium
CCGCGGAAAACGGCAACAAAGCTCATGGGCGTGGAGTAGGTTTCCCCGGGCTGCAATTCCTGTGCCGGCTGCAAGGTGAGGGAAGCGCTCACCCGCTGATCCGGTTCGGTGCGCACCGGCATCGCCATCACCCAGGGCAGGAGTTCGACGTGGCCGATGGCTTCGCCCAGCGAGCGCGTCCAGAAGGCCACCACGGGCACGCCGCCTCCGGTCTGGTTCTCATCGTTGTGCATCACGGTTTCCATCACGTTGGCGCGGGAGAAGCTGGTGGAGACGGGCATGACGTCATCTTTGCCCCACTTCTCGCTAGCCCCGGAGAACGACCACATCTGAAAAGGCGCCGCGTGAGGATCAACCTGTGCGGCATTGAGCCGATGGCACTGGGCAACTACCTGGTCCAGGGGCAGGGGAGCGCTGCCCGTGTTCCTGTAAGCCACGCTGGCAAAGGCAATGGCCGGGAACTCTTCTGCGACTTCAATGGTCAGAACCTTCCTCAGAGATGGAATACTGGCGCTCGGGCCCGAAACCTCTACGGTCTTGCCCTTCGCGCCCAGGCGACCCGCACCGGCAGTGACCTTAGCGGCGCTGAGATTGAGCCGGAAATCGTCAATCTGCTTTCCCCCGCTGACCACAAAGTCGCTGCTGCCGGCCGAGGCGGCGTCGTCCAAACTCAGTGGCCGCCCTTCGTTCAGCAGTGATGCGCTCAGATAGCCGGCAGAAGAGAGTTCGAATGTGGCGGCAGATGTGGTTAGGAGCACTCCTTGCGCCGTAACCCTCACTTGGACGCTGGAGAGCGGGACAGGCTGGCGGCTGCAGCTGACAATGATCAGCAGGCTGAGGCAGGCCAGCACGGCCGGTCGAAATGCAGATCGTGCCTGTCCTCTCGGCGAAGTCATAACCGCGAAACTGATCGGCCAGCTACTGCGTGATCCGGTTCACCGACGGCAGCCCGTGAGTCCGGCCGAAGAACAAAGGAAACGGCCCATTAAAACGGTTTACATGGTTATACCGGAAGGTTCCCCCTGTCAAGCAAAAATCGGCCTTAGGGCTGGCTGGCAGGTTCCAGCAAGCGGCTGAGGGAGGGACCCAAGGAGAGGCGGGAATCCGCGGCAAATGCGAGCAGGTTTTCCAAAGCGGACTCGGGGTGAATCGTGTGAGGTGAGGTAGTGGTGTAGCTGGCCAGAAGCACGGCAAAATCCAACGCGCTGGCGATCGGCTCTGCGGCGCCGCGATGCAGCGAAGGATGACGGCGCAGGAAAGGGATGCCGGCAACGGTGGCCACGATGAGTCCGGCAAGCAAGGCATCTCCGGCGCCTGCGGTAGAAGCGACTTGCACCGCCGGCGCCGGGCAGAAGTCCCAGGCGCCCTGCCAGAAGGCAAAAGCGCCGAGACTGCCGGCGGTGACCACAAAATGAAGCTTGGGATAGCTGGCCCGCACACTCCTCTCACAGGCCTGCAGAAAAGGCTTCACATTCGTGGGGTCGAATGTGCGCCCGGCGAGGACGGCGGCTTCGCCTTCATTCAGGCTTACCAGGTCCAGATTGGCGAACATCCCCAGTTCCAGCGCCGGCGCAACTTCAGCGGCGCTGAAGGAGGCGGCGCGGAAGGCGCCGTGTTTGCCCGCCGTTTCCAAAAAGTGAGCCCGCATCTGCAGGGAAACCTCGGGAGCAGCGAGGGCCACAGCCGGCTCAGACAGGAGGCCTTCCAGCTTATCCAGGTCTTCGCAATTCAGTTGGGCGGCCGCCGAGTTGCTGGTCGTGATGTTGCCGCCGGTGCCGTCGGGATACTGGAAGCAGACGCTAAACAGGGTGGGAGCTCCGGCCACGATCGCAACGTGATCTGTATCCATTCCGGCCGCGCTCATCTCCTGAATCATCTGCCGGCCGGGTGCATCATCGCCCACCTTGGCGATAGGTATGACGCGAAAACCACTGCCCGGACCTGTCAGCAGCCGGGCCACGTAGTGGCTGATGATGTGCAGTTTGCAGTAATCGCGGATGTCGAGCAGCTTGCCTAAACGGCTTTCATCGCGTCCGAGAGTGTGGTTTCCGTCGAGAGCAAAAAAAATGCCGCTGCCGATGCCGCCGACGCCGACCATTCGCCGATAAGCGGGCGTGCCCTCCGCGCGCAGGCGCAAGGTGCCGCTCAAAACAGCTCCCAGTCAGGGTTCTCGCTGATAGGATGCCGCGCCGTCTCTTCCGTGGCGGTAATGACGGCGTCGGGATGGCGTTGCAGCAGGGTCATCGGATATTCGGGCGTGGGTTCGCTGAACAGCGCCACCCGCAGAGCGGTCTGCTTCCAGGCGCCGGTGTCGCTGTAGACGCGTACCTTCCGGGCCGACAGACATTCGCGGAGGCCCAGGGTAATGGACATGGGGGGCACAAATTGATAGGCCGAGCCGAAGGTGCGCTGCGCCAGCGCGAGTATCGTGTCAGGGTTGTTTTCCTGAATGCGAATGGTGGAGTTGGCCAGCTCTTCCAGGGTCACATGGCTGTAGAAATTGCGCCGCGCCTGGTTATAGGCTACGTGGCCGTCCTGGCCCCAGCCGCCTA
>JBLMXE010000012.1:0-2713 GCA_050257615.1 Chlamydiota bacterium
TACTCCATGAAGGCGGAAACCTGGGTAAATTCTTCAGCGCTGCTGAACCGCATGAACTTTGCTCTGGCCCTCGGGACCGGTCGTCTCCCCGGCACTTCACTGGATCCGCAGGTCCTCTTGCAGGGCGCCAAACCTGCTGATGCTGAATCCGCCCTGACTGCAATGGAGCACGACTTTCTGGCCGGCGACGTTTCCCCGCAGACACACAAGGTCATCTTGAAGCAACTGGGCGATCCGCAAATCACGCGGCGCAAGCTTGACGATCCCGCGCGCCCGCCCAACCTGGGAGTGATAGCCGGTTTGATCATGGGTTCCCCAGAATTTCAGAGAAGGTAAGCGTTTCAGAGAAGGTGACAAGATGCCAATCACTCGCAGAGTTTTCCTGAAGAACGGCGCGCTGGCGGTTGTGGGCACCAGCGTAATTCCCAGCTTTCTCACCCGCGCGGTCCTGGCCGCGGAGACCGCGGCGCCCGGCAAGAAGCGCCTGGTAGTGCTATTTCAGCGCGGCGCCGCTGACGGCCTCAACATTGTTGTGCCGCACGGAGAGCCGTCTTATTACTCCATGCGCCCCAGCATCGCCATTCCGCGCCAGAGCGTGATTGATCTCGACGGTTTCTTCGGCCTGCATCCCTCCATGTTCGCTTTCAAGACTCTCTGGGGCCAGAAGCATCTTGCCATCGTTCATGCCGCAGGTTCGCCGGACAACACGCGCTCGCACTTTGACGCGCAGGACTACATGGAATCGGGCACACCGGGCGTAAAGTCCACAGAAGATGGCTGGCTCAACCGTGCCGTGGCCGGGCTGGACGAAAAAGACGAGTCGCCTTTTCGCGCCGTTGCCATGGGCGGCTCGCTGCCGCGCACGCTGGCCGGATCGGTTCCGGCGGTGGCCATGGCGGACATCCGATCTTTTGGCGTGGGCGGACGCAACCCACGAGGACGCAACCCAGGCGCAGAGATCGCCAGCGACACTTTTGAAGCCATGTATGAGCAGTCCGTGGACACCGTGCTGCACGGCGCCGGCGACGAAACTTTTGAAGCCGTAAAGATGCTGCGCTCCGCCGATCCGGAAAAATACACGCCTGCGCCCGGCGCCGACTACCCGCGCGGACGTTTCGGTGACAGCCTCCGCCAGGTGGCCCAGCTCATCAAGGCCAACCTCGGCGTGGAAGTGGCCTTTGCTGATATCGGCGGCTGGGACCATCACGTTAATGAAGGCAGCGTGCAGGGACAGATCGCAAATCTCACGCGCGAATTCTCCCAGTCCATCGCCGCCTTCTGGAATGACCTGGGCGATCTGGGAGAAGACACCGTGATCGTCAGCATGTCAGAGTTCGGCCGTACGGCGCGGGAAAATGGCAATCGCGGCACCGACCACGGCCATGCCAACGTGATGTTCGTTCTCGGTGGGCCGGTGAAGGGCGGCAAGGTCTATGGACGCTGGCCCGGCCTCACCCAGGAGCAGCTTTATGAAGGCCGCGACCTGGCTGTGACCACGGATTTCCGCCTGGTGCTGAGTGAAGCCGTGGAGCGCCATCTCGGCAACCGGAATCTTTCCCGGGTCTTTCCCGGCTTTGCCAAAGACACGCCGGCACACTTCCTGAAATTTCTCGGCTAGGGAAGCCCATTCCTGGCTTGCTGGAGTGCCAGCCGGCGCCCGCTCCCGGCTGACCTTTTCCAGCTCACTCCTAAACGGCAACTCAGGCTGCTAAGCCAATGAGCGAACGCCATGGACCAGCCGCCCGGGACTCAACTACTTACACTTCCTCTTGAAGCGTATCTTGAGGTCAAGTTCGCCCTCCATCTCGCACTCTCGCCAGGGGATATTCAGTGAGATGAGGTCTTCCGGACAAACTTCCTTGCTGCACGGGGGCGGACAGACCTGCTCCGGTTCGCCTCCATCCGGCGAAGGCTTTACCGTGTCCGGATTGCCTCCCAGCCCTTTCACCCGGCGGGCGATCTGGTCCAGATAACGCACAAAAATGTTGTACCAGCGAGTGCCGGCAGGCATGCTTTGCTGGATGTGACGCAAGACCGCAAGCTTTCTGATCTCCCTGGGCAGGATCTCCGGATCGGTTTTCACCGGAATCGTCATTTGGAATGCGCCCAGCACTTTGCGCGTTACGCCCGAGTATTGCTCGACGCTCATGCGGTACACCTGTCCTGTCCGGACCGTAGGCGGAAGCGTGATCGTCATCAGTCCAGCCAGGTTCCCCTTTCGTCCTCCGGGGAGCGGGATGAACGTGACGTCCGCGAGAAGGCAGGCGAGCGTATGCTCATCAACTTTGGAAAGCACCGCTGGATGCTGGCGCAGGGCGGAGAGCGCCAGGATTTCGTCGGCTGCAATCTCGGGAAAGTAGAAGGTTGCCGTGCTGTTGCGCGGAATGTTGTTCCAGCGGACCATCAGTTCGTCCGGCCCCAGGTGGCGCTTGACCACTGCCGCCGCGCTGAGCTCAGGTGCGGCGGCCTGTCCGCGATTCTTTCTGGCCGGCTGTTCGACGCGTGGCGGTTGACTCAGCGGCACGGTAGAGGGTTTCAACAGGAAAGTGTGTTGTACGGTGTGCGCGTCCGGCCAGCCGGGATTGCTGGAGTCAACAATGGACATGTTTCGCTGCGCCAGCCGGTCGCTCGAAGCCGGACTCGCACGCAGTGGAATGGGATCGGTCACGGTGCCTGAAGGCCAGAAGAAGATTTCCGCCACCAGGCACTGGTG
>JBLMXE010000013.1:0-10824 GCA_050257615.1 Chlamydiota bacterium
CCACGCCACGGATGCGCGGGACCAAGGCCAGCTTCTTCGCCCCCGGCGCTGGCGGCAAAGCGCCGCGCCTCCTCCACGAAACGGCGGGCGCGGCGGCAGGCATCCTGAACCAGTTCCGCCGCCGGACGCCCGATTTCGGCCAGTTCGGGCTGGGCTGCGCATTCGGCGAACTCGGCCACCAGCGCGGGATCGAGTAGTGCCCGCACCGCATCGTGTACTGGCTGCAGTTCAAGCTGGCGCAGTGCATCATCCAGGCTGGAGACGCCGTGGCCGGCCAGCATGTCGCACAGCGCGCCCCACGGCCGGCCGTCGCGGTCAGAAATGTCGCGCCAGTCGAGAAACACATGACACTGGTAGGCGTGCAACTCCAGGTGCAGGCCGCGCTCGGCCACGTCGCGCGCGCGCTGCAGGTACTCCTGACCGGTGAAGCTGTCGCGGTAGGCGACGAACATGGAAGGATCGCCAGCGAGGCCGAAGGATTCGCCCAGGGTGCGCTGGCGGATGCGCTTGCCGCCGCCGGGCAACTTCTCAGCCTGGCTCGCCGAAATGCGCACCCAGCCGCGAGTGCTGGCGTAGCGATTGTGGTACACCACCAGCGCGCGGTGCTCTCCCATGCGGTTGGAGTAGGCGTAGACGTCTTCGTTCACCCAGCCGTCATCAGTGTAGAAGTCGTAGAGCAGGAAGTCGCGCACTTCGGCGAACAGCGGCCGCCGGTGCAGCAGCGGCGAAATTTCGCGCTCGTGCCGCGCTACCAGCCAGGAATCAGGAGTTTCCTGGTAGTACGCGCGGCGGTACTCCATGCCGTAACGTTCGGTGAAACCTTCGATCTGGCCGTGCCCGAACATGGGCAGGCCGGGCAGCGTCACCATCATGGTGCAGACGCCGAAGTATTTGTCGCCCTTGCCGAACTGGTCCACGGCGGTGCGCTCGTCGGGATTGTTCATGAAGTTGACGTAGCGCTTGAGCACGTCGGGATCAAACTCCAGCGTGTTCTTCATCACGCTGCGGTAGTTGGCGTTCTCTTCGTCGCGCAGCATGTTCATGAAGGCGGAGTTGTACACGCGGTGCATGCCCAGAGTGCGCACGAAGTAGCCTTCCATCAGCCAGAACGCCTCCGCCAGCAGCAGAGTGTTGGGCGCTTCGGCGGCCACGCGGTCCACAACCTCGCGCCAGAACTCCTTGGGCATGGCGGAATCGAACTGTTCTTTGGTCAGGCCGTGCTCGGCGCGGGAAGGAATAGCGCCGCCGGTGCCGGGCTGCGGGAACCACAAGCGCTGGTAGTGGCGCTTGGTAAGCGTCATGGCGGCGTCGAAGCGGATGATAGGAAAGAGCCGGGCCACGTGCAGGATGGTCTGGATCACCGCCTCGCGCACGTCGGGGTGCAGGTAGTTGAGCTGCGCCGTGTCGTTCCAGGGAAAGCTGGTGCCGTCGTTGCCGTGGTAGACAAAACGTGTATCGCCCGTCCAGCGGTCGAGGCGCCGAAAGGTTACGGCGGCATCGCTCCGGTTGTAGTAGTGGTCGTCAATTTTGATTTCTACACGTCCGTCGCTGGACAAGTCCGGGCCGTTGAAGCTGTAAGACGGATACGGGCTGTAAGGCAGCGAGAGAAACCAGTCGGGGTGCTGGATGACCCAGCGCGAATCAATGCCCATGTGGTTGGGCACCATGTCGCTGGCCAGTCGGATGCCACGCGCCCAGGCGCGGTCGCGCAGGTTGGTGCAGGCCCCTTCCCCGCCAAGGTCGTCGGCAATGGTGTAGTCGGCGAGCGAGTAGGCCGAGGCCACCGCTTCTGGGTTGCCGGTGAGCTGCTTAATATGCTGCGAGGCTTTGCTGCGCTCCCACACGCCGATCAGCCACAGTGAGTTGAATCCCCGGCGGGCCAGCAGGTCGAGTTCCTCATCCGGTATCTGATCGAGGCGGTGGATGTGGCGGCCATAGAACTTGGAGAGCTGGTCCAGCCACACGTACACGCTCTTGGCCATCAGCACCGTGCTGGGCATCCAGTCCAGGTCAGGGCTGAAGCGCTCGTACTCGAATTCGGAAAAGTGAGGGATGGCGGCGGCGCTGGAGTCGCCCTGCCCCAGAGCCCCCCCGAAATGCACGCCTGGGGGGTGGAAGCGCAGCCAGATGGCGACCTCTTCTTCCTTGAGCACGTCCAGCGCGGTCAGCAGGCGGCGCAGCAGGTCGCCCAGCAGTTCCTTCCATTTCTCCCGGATGTAGGCCAGCTGGCCGGCCAGCGAGTCGGGCGAGGCCAGGGCCGGCGCCCGCAGCAAGTCCACCAGGTTCTGATTCTCGGGGCCGAAGCGCGGCCGGCTTTCAAAATAGTCGCGCAGCGCGCCCGTCAGCTTCGAATAAGCCGTTTTCGAGGCGAGCAGCTTATCGTCGAACAGCTCCTCAAAGGGCTTGAACGCCGGATTGAGATTGGCCAGCCAGAGGAGGATCAGCTCCTCCATGACTATGGCACGATGAGGAACGCCGGCGGTGGATTCCCGCAGCCACTCGGCCGCGGTCTTCTCCCCGCGATACACGGCTACGGTGGGAAAGTGGTCGGCAAAGGTTTCGAGCGTGCGGCCCAGCATCTCCGAGCCGAGGCGCGCTTCAAACCAGGTGAGCGCGTCCAGCATGGCGCGGGGATCGCGCTGCTTGCGGTAGAGCTCCACAAGCGCATGTAAAACTTCATCAATCAGCCCCATGGCATTGAGCGCGCCGGGGTTGATGGCCAGTTCCGGGCGCCGCTCGGCGTCGCGCACCTGGTTGATGCGCTTGGCGAACTCGCGACTGGCGGCAAGATTGGCGAACACCACGTTGCCGGTGAGCGAGAACAGAAGCTCGTCGAAGCGGTAGCGGTCGCGCGCCGTGCGCGAAACGTGGAACTCGTAGGTAGCGTCCGGCCTCATTTGGCAGCAGATATAGTATCGGAAACCCGCAGTGGCGGCATCTTGCGGTTAGATGATGGTCCGGGCAGTATCTGTCACCTGACCATTTTCCTAACCACGGGACACATTTCCTAACCACAGAGGACACGGAAGACACAGAGCAGATCAATTTCAAAACCACTTGCCCAAACATGGAGCACAAGACGGTCGTTTGTGGATTCAGAGCTACTTCGTGGTCTCAAGTCTTTGAAAAGTCTTTCCTCTGTGTGCTCTGTGTCCTCTGTGGTTAAAACGATGATGGTGGTTAAAAACGCTGGTAGCCGGGGCCGCGCAGCACCTTGCCCGGAAGCGCGTTCGTCATCTTGCCTCCGTCAATCACCGGCACGCCGTTGACCAGCACGTATTCCATCCCCTGCGAGAGCTGGTTGGGATTCTCGAAAGTAGCCACGTCGCGGATGGTCGCCGGATCGAACACCACCACGTCCGCCCACATCCCCTTTTTCAGCACCCCGCGGTCGGTCAGATGCATGCGCTGCGCGGGCAGGGCGCTGAATTTGCGAATGGCATCGGGCAGGCTGAGCTTGTGTTCCTCCCGCACGTACTTGCGCAGAATCCGGGGAAAGGTGGCGTAGGCGCGGGGATGCGGATGCTCTTGGCCCAGCAATCCCGTGGGCGCCGTTCCTGACGAATCGTTATCCACCGAAACCCAGGGCTGCTGCAGCGCCAGCACCACGTCCGGCTCCGACATGCCGAATACGGCCACGCCGGTGAATGCGTCGTCCTTAATCAGCAGGTCGCAGAGGGCATCAATCGGGTCCTCGTGCCACATCTGCGCCACCTGCGCCAGAGTCTTGCCCTGCAGCGGCAGCAGTTGCGGGTTGTGCACCACGCCGATGAGCACACCTTCCGGGCCGGGAACCTCGTCCCACTCGTTGTCCCACTTGGTGCTGGAGGTGAGCATGTCCTTGCGGATGCGGGCGCGGGTGGCGGGATCCTTCAGGCGCTCGATCAGCTTGGCATCGCCGCCGTCGTGTGCCCACGGCGGAATGAACGCGGAAAGCGAGTTGAACCAGGCGGTATAGGAGTAGGTATCGGCCGTGATGTCCACGCCGGCGGCGCGGGCGGCATCAATTTTGGCCACTACCTGCGGCATCTGGCCCCAGTTGCGCTTGCCCGCGGTCTTCAAATGCCAGATTTCCACCGGGATCTGAGCTTCCCGCCCGATGCGAATGGTTTCCTCCAGCGAAGCCATCTCGGCATCGCCTTCGCTGCGCATATGGGTGGCGTAGATGCCACCATACTTGGCTGCTTCCTTGGCCAGAGCGATCAGCTCTTCCGTAGTAGCGTAGGGGGCGGGCGCATACTCCAGCGAAGTAGAAACGCCCATGGCGCCCTGCTGCATAGCCTGGTCCACCAGCGATTTCATCTGGTCGAGCTGGGCGGGAGTGGGCTGCACGTCCGCCTCGCCCAGCACCACGCGCCGCACCTGGGTGGCGCCTACGTAGGTGGCCAGATTAATGCCCATGCCCTGCTTTTGCAGGCGCTGAAAGTACTGGTCGAGGGTGCGCCAATCAGGCGTGATGTGATAGTGCTCGTAGCCTACGCGGTCGGCTTGGATGGTGGCATCGGTTTGCGGGGCCACGGAGTCGCCTTCGCCGGTGATTTCCGTGGTGATGCCCTGGTAAATCTTCGACGGCAGGTGGGGATCAACCAGGATGGTCAGCTCCGATTGTCCCAGCATGTCAATGAAGCCCGGCGCCACCACCATGCCGTGAACGTCAATGGTGCGCTTGGCCGAAGCCCCACTCAGATCACCTATAGCAGCAACGCGGCCATCGCGAATTCCGAGGTCGGCCGCATACCAGGGTGAGCCAGTGCCGTCAATGATGTGGCCGTTGCGAATCACCACATCGTAAGGCGCGCTCTGCGCCCACGCTGCAACCGCCAAAAACACACCCACAACGATGACCGCCCAGGTCCGCTTGCCCATGCTCGTCTCCTGCAAGAAATTGAACTGCAAAGCTTATCACTTGCGGGAGTAGGGATCAGGACGCGGCGAAGGCTCCGTTTGCACCACGAGCCAGGTCAACCCCTTTCAGCCCGTAGTCGAATGTTATTTTTTGAGGTTTTTTGATTGTGTATCTCTTCCTGAATTCGCTGTTCTTTCTTAACATTCAAGTTCGGCAGCTTGACTTCTGCCTCCGTTGGGCGCACAATCCCCGCAACTTGCGGCGCGTTGCAGTATCACATTAAGTTCCTCGTATCCAATATTTTCAAAGCACTCGTTAAAGGAGAACACCTATGAGTACAGCGCAGGCTCCTGCCATTGACATGGATAAACTGAATGCTTTCATCGGGCGGTTCGTATCTGATCTGGGCGCAGCGGTTCACACCGGTATGGTGGTGATTGGGGAGAAGCTCGGGCTCTATAAAGCGCTGGCCGGCGGGCCGCTGAGTTCGGCCGAATTAGCGGCCAAAACCCAGACCGACGAGCGCTACCTGCGCGAATGGCTGGCTTCCCAGGCGGCGGGCGGTTACATCACCTACGACGAAAAGGCCGACAAGTTCAGTTTGACGGAAGAACAGGCCTTCACCCTGGCGAACGAAGACAGCCCCGCCTATCTGCCTGGGGCGTTCGAACTGGCTTTAGGCTCGCTGGCGGCCGTGCCCCGCATCGCAGATTCTTTTCGCAGCGGCGCCGGCATGGGCTGGCACGAGCACGCGGACGGCGTCTTTCATGGCTGCGAAAAGTTCTTTCGTCCCGGCTATGCCGCCAACCTGGTTAGCTCATGGATTCCCGCGCTGCACGATGTAAGAGAAAAACTGGAGGCCGGAGGACGAGTGGCCGACGTGGGCTGCGGCAAGGGCGCTTCCACCATACTCATGGCCAAAGCTTTCCCCAAGTCGCGATTCTTTGGTTTCGACTACCACGATAAATCCATCGAAGCCGCCCGCGAGTCCGCCCAGCGTGAGGGCGTAGCCGATCGCGTTACCTTCCAGGTGTCCAAGGCTAAGGAATTCCCCGGCAAAGACTACGACTTTGTCGCCGTCTTCGATTGCCTGCATGACATGGGAGACCCGATCGGGGCCGCTCAGCACGTCCGTCAATCTTTGACCAAGGACGGCACCTGGATGATCGTGGAGCCGTTCGCCAATGACCGGCTCAAGGACAACCTGAACCCCGTGGGCCGGGTGTACTACTCTTTTTCGACACTGCTGTGCACGCCTTGTTCGCGCTCGCAGGAAGTCGGGCTCTGCCTGGGCGCGCAGGCGGGTGAAGGGCGCATCCGGGAGGTCATAAGCAAGGCCGGATTCAGCCGCTTCCGGCGAGCCACAGAAACACCCTTCAACATTGTCTACGAAGCCAGGCCATAGAATTGATGATTGAAGAATGATGATTGACGATTGAAAACCAGGGGCGGGTGCCGCGGGGTTTCAATCGTCATTCTTCAATCGGACATTCGTCAATCCGCTTTACTCGTAGCGCAGCGCCTCCACCGGATCCAGTCGCGCGGCTTTCCAGGCGGGGTAGATTCCAAAGACCAGGCCGACGCTCATAGACATCACCACGCCCAGGATGATGCCCCAGGCGGGCACCACGGAGGGCAATTTGGGCAGCAGCAGGTTGATGAGCAGGCTGATGCCCACTCCCAGCAGCACCCCAATGATTCCGCCCGAGCCGGTCAGGGCCACCGCTTCCGTCAGGAACTGACGGACAATGTCGCTGCGGCGCGCCCCAATGGCCTTGCGCACGCCAATTTCGCGGGTACGCTCCGTCACCGACATGAGCATGATGTTCATCACTCCCACCCCGCCCACCAGCAGGCCGATAGAGCTGATCACCACTGTGACCAGGGCAATGGCGCCGGTGATCTGGCGCAACTGCTTGGCGATTTCCTCGGCGCTGGAGATGCCGAAGTTATCCCCCTTGTCGTAGGGTACGCGGCGGCGCCGGCGCAGCAGGCCTCGAATCTCGTCTTCAGCGGCGGGTTTCTGCCCTTCATAGGCTTCAGCGCCAATGAACACCTCGTCGTCGTTGGGATTGTGCTTCTCGTAGGTGCGGTAAGGCACTAGCACCACCTGATCGGCTGACTGGTCGCGCAGAAACAGGCTCTTGCGTTTCTGCAGCACGCCGATCACACGGTAGGGCGTGTCCGCCACCAGGATGGTCTTCCCCAGCGGATCTTCGTGGCGGAAGAAGGCGTCGCCCAGGTCGTAGCCGATCACCACCACATCGGCGCGGTGCAAGTTCTCAGCCTCGGTGAAAAACCTTCCCTGCTGAATGTGAGCGTTGTATACCTCCTGGTAGGAGGGCGTCGCGCCCGAATATTGAATGTTGTAAGCCTCGTGGTGGCCGTAGCGGGCGCTCACCAGCTTCTGCGGGCCGAAATTGAGCACGCGGGGAAAAAGCTGCACCGCCACGTTTTTCACCGCCGGACATTCGGCTGCGATGGCCTCGGCGTCTTCCAGGGTCAGCGGCTTGCGGGTGCGCTCTTCTTCGCTCAGGCGGCCGCCGGGGTGGATGCCGGGATTCCACTTGAACACAAACAGGGTCTGCGTTCCGTAATCGTTCAGGAAGTCGCGCACCTGGCGGTCCATGCCCACCATAATGGAAGCCACGCCGATAAGGGCCACGATGCCTATGACCACGCCCAGCACGGTGAGCAGCGAGCGCGTCTTATGGGTGCGCAGGGTCTCCAGCGCCATGAGCGCATTTTCGCCCAACTCAAAGCGCCGGCGAGGTTTCACCGGCACCAGTTGCGCCGCAGCTGCGTCAGTTTTCATAACGCAACGCCTCGATAGGATTCAGGCGCGCCGCCTTGCGCGCCGGGTAGATCCCGAAGAACAGCCCCACCGCCGTGGAGATAGCCAGCGAGGCAATGACCGCGGTCATAGGAACCACCATGGGAATGCTGCTGCCCGCCCGCACCAGGGCGGAAAGCAGGTAGGCGAAAACGACTCCAATCGCGCCTCCCACCGCCGCCATCACCGAACTTTCCACCAGAAACTGCACCAGTATGTCGGCCCGGCGCGCGCCGATGGATTTGCGCACGCCGATCTCGCGCGTGCGTTCGGTCACGCTGGCCAGCATCACATTCATGATCACCACCCCGCCGATTACCAGGAAGACGGAAACGATGCCCACCATCGAGTCGGCGATGACCGCGGTCAGGTTGTGCCAGAGCTCGAGTACGGTGGCGGAGGCGATGACGCCGAAGTTGTCGTCATCCTGCGGCTGCAGGTGGTGGCGGGCGCGCATCAGCATGCGGGCTTCGTCCTGGGTGCGCTCCATCCAATCCGCGCCGCGGGCCTGCACGTTGATGCTCAGGCTCTGCTCATCTTCGCCGTAGTATTTCAGGAACGTCTGAATGGGGATATAAACGAAGGCGTCCTGCGGCTGGCCCAGCACCGTGCCCAGCGGCTTGGCTACGCCCACTACCTCGTACCAGCGCCCATCCACCTGGATCTGCTTGTACATGGGGTCTTCTTTGGGGAACAGATGCTTGACGATATCGGCGCCGATGAAAGCCACGGTGGTGCGGTGGCCGTTATCCCCGTTGGAGATGTAGCGTCCAGCAGCCACCTCCTGCACATCCATGTCGGCGATGTTGGCGGTCACGCCGCGCACGCTCACCTGGTCCAGATTTTCACGTCCCGCTTTCACTTTGCCGTCGGCGCGCACCTCCGCGCCCACATCCTTGGCCAGGCGCATGTTCTGCCGCAGGTATTCATAGTCCTCCCAGGTAAGGCGGCGATTGCGGCGCACGGCACGGGCAAACTCCTCGATGTCGGTGATGAAGCCGTACTGCCGCACCAGGAACACGTTGGACCCCATGTTGGCCACGCGTTGCGCGATGTAAGTGTTGATGCCGGAAATCAGCGCGATAACCACGATCAGGGTGGAGACGGAAAGAATGATACCCAGCAGCATCAGGGCGGAACGCAGTTTGTGAGAGCGGATGTTCTCCACCGCCACGGCGGCGGATTCACGCAGAAACAAATTTCGGAGGCGCAACATGGTGAGCCCGGTGACGCCAGTTTACCGCCGAAGGTCGTAATTCACCACAGAGGACACAGAGGTCACAGAGGAAGTCAGGTATCGAAAAAAATTGACGATTGAAGGTTTTCGATTGACGATTGAAAACCCGACCACAGCAATGTCGAATTTCAATCATGCTGACAATCAGTAGATTCCTCCGTGACCTCTGTCTCCTCTGTGGTTAAAACTTCCCATTGCGGTGCTACGAAATCTTGGGCTTAGCTGCGGCCTGTTGCTGTTGTTCGCGGTAGCTGGCCCGCAGCTCGGCCACGATCTCCTGCGCCGCCTGGCGCGCCTCCTCACCGTGACTGGTTGGGAAAGAAATTGCGCCCACGCGGGCATGGCCGCCGCCGCCGTAGCGCTCGCAGACCTTGGCCAGATTAACCAGGGGCGGCACCGGAGCCCAGGGATTGGACCCCACCGCCACCTTGGTGCGGAAATTGCTCTTGCTCAGGCCAATGCTGTACACGCATTCGGGAAACAGATAGTAGGGCACAAACTTGTTGTAGCCCTCGTAATCGCCGTCGCTGACGTCAAAGAACACGGTGCCGTCGCGGAACTCGATGCGCTGGCGCATGACCTCAATGGTTTTCTGGTGGCGCTCCAGCAGGGGCTTCAGAAGCGGCGCCACAAAGGGCTCCTGCAGAGTCTGTTCCAGCGGCTGGCTGGCCAACAGGGGAATCAGTCGCACAATGAAGCCCGGCTCCTGCGCCGTCTCGATCACCATGGTCAGCTTCATGGCTGGCGCTTTCATCTCAACCGCCGACTTGGCATCGGGGTAGAGGGCGCCATCAATAACGTCGGCCCATTCGACCATTTCCGCCACCGGGCGCGTATCGAAACCAAAACGCTTTTCCGTCACCGTGGCGATGAAGCGGGTGCAGGACTTGAAATCGGGATCGTAGAACTTGCGGTTGCTCTCGTCGTGCTCAAAAGCCGCCGCGTCCTCCGGGGTGAGGAACGCGCTCTCGTGGTGATCGAACCACCAGGTGATTTTGGGCGAAGGGGAGTACTTGAAGTCCACGATGGCGTTTTCGTCGCCATTGAATTTCTCTTCATCGAACAGGGAGCCGGCGCGATGCAACAGGCCGCTAAATTCAAACTCGGCGTCGGCGCGGATGCGCTCCCGGTAGAAACGCGAAAACAACGCGGCGGAACAGGCCCCGTCAAAACAGCGGTCGTGATAGAAAACGCGTACGCGCACTCGTCACCTGGGGCCGGCAGGCCTCTCTTCAGCCCGGGCGCCGGCCGAAACAAAAGTAAATACAAATGACATCTGGCGGAGCTTCTGTCAAGCCGCCGGGCCCTGGAGAAGAAGATGAGATGCGCGGCAGAGGGAGATGGACGCGTGATTCTAGAAAAAATAAGGCGGAGCGCCATGCCCCGCCCTTTGTGAAAAGTCGCTTACATCCTAGGCGTTGGCCTGCTTTTCCGCCATGTCGCCGATCACAGGCAGCTTGAACATCTGGCCCTGATAGGCCTTCAGCAGCAGGATGACCCATACCACCAGCAGGCCCAGGCCAATGAGCGGCCAGATGACCAGGGTGATCAGACCCACCATCGGGATCATTCCAATAATGCTCATCACGATGCCCAGCGCGATGCAGGCCACGCAGAAGAAAATGTTCTGGAACGAATGGAAGCGCACGAAGCGGTTGCGGTTGTAAGGCTCCATCACCAGAAAAATGATGGACGGAATAATGGTGATATAGGCCAGCAGACCGGCAACGTTGTCCGTCAAACCGCCGGCAGCCGGCGCGGCCGTCGGAACCGCTGCCGCTCCTCCGCCAACCGGCTGCGCTGCGCTTGTTCCACAAGAACCACAAGTAACGGCGCCCTCCGCCATGGGCGCTCCACACGATGAGCAAAACCGCGGCATATCGCCCTCCTGAAACCCTGAGAGATGGA
>JBLMXE010000014.1:0-2644 GCA_050257615.1 Chlamydiota bacterium
GCCTTGTCGCCGCATGAATTGGTGAATCGAAAGGACACGTCCTGCTGTGGATGGCGCAAAAAGGCGCGGCGCGGAGCCGCACCTTCCTGGTGTTTGACGAGATCACTTGGTAACAATGAGCGCAGTGGCGCCCACCGCCGCGAACGGCGAGTTGTTTACTGCTACCAGGGACCCATCGACCAGACTGATGGCGAAGCCTGAAATGTTGCTGCTGCCAGGGTTCCCAACAAAGACGAACTGGTTGGTCGGGTCAACGGTGATGGACGCAGGCTGCGCCGCGGCGGTATCGCCAACGGTAGTAGCGGGAAATGGCGAGCCAGCGACTGGCGTTAGGACCCCGGCACTCACGGTGAAAGCCGAAATATTATTGGATCCCTTGTTGGCTGCGTAGAGGAAGGCGTTGTTGGCATCTACGGCCACAGCGACCGGTTGCGTACCTGCGGCAAAAGGCGATCCGGCTACGGGAGTGAGCGCCCCAGCCGTATCAATCGTAAAGCTGAGCACCGCATTGTTGCCGGAATCGGCCGCATAGAGGAACTGGCCTTTCGAAACAATGGTCATGCCGGCGATGTTGGTTCCGGCAGCGCCGGTGAAGCCGCCTGGGGCCGGCGCTAGCGCTCCATTCGTGCCGATAGAAAAGACCGCGATCGAAGCGCCGGTTGCCACGTACAGCATATTGGCAGAAACAACAAGCGCTTGTGCAGGCGCGGCCAGATCCACGCTGCTCCCTGCCGTCAGCAGTCCGCGTGCGTCAATGAGGAACGTTGAAATTCGGGCGGGAATAGGAGTTGGAGCAGCGGCAGGGTTTCCCTGCGTCATGACAAAAAGGAACTTTCCGCTCGGGTCAATTCCCAGCGCGGTGGGTTGCGGGTCCGTAGGCGTTGGCGGAAGCGCGTTGCCGACCGGCGCCAGCACTCCGGTGGCGTGGTCCACACTGAAGCCCGAAACTGCGTTGGAAGTCAGGT
Source organism: Chlamydiota bacterium (assembly GCA_050257615.1). GTDB lineage: Bacteria > Acidobacteriota > Terriglobia > Terriglobales > Acidobacteriaceae > JAICWP01. The sequence continues at coordinate 966 of JBLMXE010000014.1, forward strand.
TCGCCACGTAGAGAAAATTCGTGGAAGGGTGCAGTACCATGGCGACGGGCCGTGGCGCCGTTGGAGTGGTGAAGACGGATGAACTCTGCATTTCACCACTCGTCAATATCTTCAAGTTGAAAATAAAGTTGGGCTGGCCCACCGCGTACAAGAATTCGAGGGTTTTCGGTGCGGTGCTGGAGCTGCCGCAGCCAATCACGGCCGCCAGCGCCAGCAGCAATAGTGTACGAATGAATGCTTTCATCCTCTGCTCCCGCTTGCTCTCGCAATCGAAGCTGTAATAATGCTTGATTCAGCTATGCTCCAGTCTAGCCGTTTGCCTGCTTTCTCGCCAATCCGGCAGAAGACGGCGGGCGGGAAGCAGAACTTGCTGACCGGGCCTGGTCCTGATCATGACAGCTCAAGTTTCAGTCACCGAATTCGCAGACGCCTCACATGGGCCGGCGGTCCATGGCTTTTTGCATACGCCCTCCGAGCCAAAGGGCGACGCCCTGGTGCTGACCCACGGCGCCGGCGCAGACTGCCGTTCAAAGCTCCTTGTCAGCATTGCGGACGCCTTTACCCAGAACGGCCTCCTCGTCCTTTGTTGCAATCTTCCTTTTCGCCAGAAGCGGCCCCACGGACCTCCGTTTCCTGGCAGCGCCGCCCGCGATCGCGAAGGCCTCCGCCGTGCCGTAGAAATCCTGCGGAGAAAGGTTGCAGGCAAAGTCTTTCTCGGCGGACATTCCTACGGCGGCCGCCAAGCGACCATGCTGGTGGCCGAAGAGCCGGATCTGGCGGCCGGCCTGCTCCTGTTTTCTTATCCGCTGCACCCGCCGCGCAAGCCTCAAGAGCTGCGCACCGCCCACTTCCCGAATCTCCGCACCCCGGCCCTGTTTGTCCATGGTTCGCGCGATCCATTCGGCTCGCTTGCGGAAATGTCCACCGCACTTCAACTGATACCCGCAAAGACCGAACTTATGCCCATCGAAGGCGCGGGCCATGAGCTGATCCGGGGAAACGCGGCCGAACCATTGAGGACGGCAGTCCTAAGTGCCTTCCAGAGATTCTTTGGCGGGTAACGGCAGGCTTCTCATTTGCAAGCCGAAATATCCTGATCCCATCCAGGCAGTGCGGGTGCGATTCGCCGCGATCTCGGCACATGCAGAGGTGATCTGGATCACCGCTACTCGGGCCTGAGTAGCGCAGGATAAAGTGTGTACCTCAAGCCAGTGCCGCGGATTCCTGCTCGGTTCCATGGCTGTCGTCGTTGCCGTGGCGCTGTTCTGGCCTTTTCGACTTTCCGCCAACGAGTTCCCGCAAAGCGGGCCTGAGCAAAACAGCACACAAGTCACTGCATGCAGTCTCCTGGTCGGCCCTGGCGGGGAAGACCTTGCAGTCCGCCGCAACATTTGTCTGCTGGTTGCGGCAGGAGCGCTGCCCATCATGCACTGGCCTGACTTCACACGCTGGCAGCCGCAAGCGCGGGAGTTTTATGACGCCTCCGCCTATTCACCCGCGTGGCTCGAAAATGAAGTGCCTACGCCGCAGGCGCTGGTAATGATTGACCAGTTGGAGGCCGCCGATGAAAAGGGCCTGCAGCCGCAGGACTATGACGGCCCGCGCTGGAACTTGAGGCTGGAAAGATTCAACGATGCGAAGATGCCGCCAGCCGCTGATCAAGCCATGTTTGATGTGGC
>JBLMXE010000015.1:0-3276 GCA_050257615.1 Chlamydiota bacterium
CATCGTCATTGACCTGCAAGGCGCGGTCATGCCGGGTGGACTGCGGCGGATACCGGTAAAGGACCAGGACATCAGCGAAGTTCGGGCCAGCCAGTGGAGGGAATCGCCGCCCATCGCGCGCATCGTGGTGCAACTGCGGGTGGCGCGGGAATTCTCGGTAATCAGCACGGGCAATAAGATAGCGTTGTGGCTGCTGCCGGGAACGGCTCAGGTAGCGGCGCGGCAGCAAAGACCAGCTCAAGCGCAGGCCGCACCGCTAACCGCAGCGCCTGCTGCGCCGATTGCGGCTCCCGCTTATCAGCCTGTAACCACTTATGAGCCACAAGCGAATTTCGAAACCTTACGCGGCGCGCAATCGGTTAGCGCCATGGGGAATCCCACCGTGTTGCGTCTGCCGCGTGGCGGGGAAATTCACGTCTGCCCGGGCACTACGCTTTCGGTGACACCATCCAAAACAGGCCGCGACCTGATGCTGGGACTGAGCACGGGCACCATCGAGACACATTACCCGCTGGGCGCGGCCGCCGACGTAATCCTGACCCCAGACTTCCGCATTTTGCTGCCCGGGCCGGGGGAGTTCGACATGGCAGTGAGCGCCGATCGCCAGGGCAACACCTGCGTGCGCACGCTGCCGGGAAACACCGCTGCAGCAGTAGTTTCGGAAATCATGGGTAACGACAGCTACCAGGTGAACGCCAGCGATCAAGTGCTGTTCCACGGGGGGCGCTTGCAGAATGCCAGTACCACGGCGAACCTGAGCTGCGGCTGCCCATTGCGTACGGTGCCGGTGATGCGCGCGGAAACGCAGTCGCCAGCCGCGCCTTCTTCCGACGAAGTGGCAACCCCCGGGCAAGGCATGCCCCCGGCGCGCCGCAGCACCCTGCCTGATCCTGCCCTCACACCACCCCCAACTGAAACCCCGGTTCAGGTGGAGGCTCCTTTCGTGTTTCGCGCCACCCAGCCCAAGCCGGTGGACGTGGTACAGGTAGCGCAGTTGCATCTGAACAATGGGCCACTGCCGGAGTTGCTGGCTGTCAATGTGGATGGGCCGGCACGGGTTACCTATTACAAGCTGGACCGAGGCAAGGTGACTGCCGCCCATGACAAGCCCCGCGGGTTCTTCTCCCGGCTGCGGGGATTTTTCGGCAGCATGTTTCGATAGGACTCGTGGCAGGCTCCGGCCGCTCGAAGGGCGGCAGACCTTCGCTTTTTATTTGTGACGGGGAGCACATTTCCGGGTCGGTTTCTGGCCTATACTTAAGCAGGGTAGAGCAGCGATGTCGAGTTCCGCTGCACCACATACGCCGGCCACGATGCAGGCGCCCGCTGCATCCGGGGCCGTGGTGTCATCGCCACCGGATACGACCATCCTGCCCACGCTGTTCGGCGAAGGCTACGGACTCTACGGCACCAAGCCCATCACGTTTGTCTTTTCCTTCATTGTGCACACCGTGCTGATAGTGCTGGTGGTGTGGTCGGGCACGTTTGTGGTGACGCACCGCAAGCAGATCCAGCAGCAGGTGGTGGGAATCGTAACCGACATCAGCCCCTACGTCCTGCCGCCTTCGGCCACCAAGGCGGGAGGAGGCGGTGGCGGCGGCGACCGCGATAAACTGCAAGCCTCCAAGGGCGCGCTGCCCAAGTTGTCAGATCAGCAGATCACGCCGCCGGCGGTAATAGTGCGCAACGAGAATCCCAAGTTAGCCGTGGAGCCGACGGTAGTGGTGCCACCGCAGATCCATTTGCCGACTACGGGAGTGTTGGGCGATCCGCTCTCCAATATTCTGGGACCGCCTTCGAGCGGCACAGGGTCGGGAGGCGGAATCGGCAGCGGCAGCGGCGGCGGGGTGGGCAGCGGGCGCGGTCCAGGAGTCGGCCCAGGCTACGGCGGCGGCATTGGCGGCGGCATTTACCGCGTGGGCGGAGGAGTGAGTGCGCCGCGCGCTCTATATGCGCCGGATCCGGAATACTCCGAAGAAGCGCGCAAAGCCAAATACCAGGGTACAGTGGTGCTGTGGGTGATTGTGGGCCCAGACGGGCGCCCGCACGACATTCGCGTTCAGCGCTCAGTGGGCATGGGCCTGGACGAGAAGGCCATGGAAGCGGTACGCACGTGGAAGTTCGAGCCGGCGCGCAAAGATGGCCAGCCAGTGGCGGTGCAAATCAACGTGGAAGTGAACTTCAGGCTGTACTAAGAAAAAATCTCGAGTTCCCAGTTTCGAGTTTCAAGAACATCAGGTTTCAAGGTTTCCCAGGTTTCAAAGTTTCGAAAACCTCGAGTCTCACAGTTTCAAGGTTAAATTTCGTCGGATACAAGTTGGGTTTTGAAACTGGAACCTGAAACGCGAAACACTTTGAAACCTTGGAACTTGGAAACCTTGAAACCTGGTCCTACCGCTTTGAAACCTTGAAACCTGCGAAACTTTGAAACCTGGCTCTTACCGCTTCATTGCCTTGCGAAAGGGTGCAACCTTCTCCTGTGCAGTTTCTTTGGCTGAGCTGGCCCAGTCGCTGCCCTTGTCAATCATGTCTTCCGCAGTTTCCTTCCACTCAGAAAAGGCGTCCACGGCGTCCTCGTATTTGCGGCGCAGCAGACGGCGTGTCTTCTTGCCTTCCTGAGGAGCAAGCAGGAGGGCGACTAAAGCACCGGCTCCCAGTCCGATGAGCAAAAAGGTGATGGCCACGCCGGCGGCGCCGCCGCGACCCTGTGAGCTCTGATACTCTCCCATCCGTTCGTATTCAGTCATGGTGTTCTCTCCTGGTCTCCGTCTCTGATGAAAAATGGTAGTCGTGCGACAGCGAGCACGCAAGGTTCGACTTGCTCTTCCGCTGCGACGCTGGTCGCTGCCCAATCCGGCAATAAGCCCAGTCCCTTGTTGGTTAGAAAAACGTGGGAGCTGACGTGTTGTCCGACAGGGGAAGGATTGCGAGCTGCTGCTTATGTTGTCCGTGAGGTGTTCGAGAACGTCCGTCACGCCCGTGCCGCTCTCCTGCAGGCTCAGGGCAGGCTTTCGTTCCTACAGTGTGCAGGTGGGAACGCCTCTTTCGCCCGCTGGCGAGGGTCGCCCACGCCACAATCTCAGCGGCGGTTCACAACTTCCTCATCCATTGTGTAAACTAAGGTGTTTGGCTGCTCTCCGCGGCGGCATTCGAGACCGCGGTATCCGCGCCCATCACTGCACATCTTTCAGGTAAGGAGAAGTTTCCCAGCATGTCTATTCCCGCAACCCAACTGCGCCCCGGCATGGTCATCAAGCACAACAACGACCTGCACGC
>JBLMXE010000016.1:0-6024 GCA_050257615.1 Chlamydiota bacterium
TGTTCGAGATTGGCTCCATCTCTAAATCGTTCACCGCCATCTCTCTGCTGCAACTGCACGAGCAAGGCAAGTTTGATCCGCAGCAGCCCATTGCCCGCTACCTGCCATGGTTCTCCATTCACTCCAGGTACCGGCCCATCACGGGCGCCGACATTATGACCCACACCGCGGGCCTGCCGCGCGATCGTGACGATATACCGTCATCGCTCTACCAGGCTGCTGGGGTGCGCGACCGCTGGACCGGCTACGAGCCGGGCAAATATTTCGCCTACTCCAACGTGGGTTATCAGATCATGGGCTACCTGCTGCAGGAGATCACCGGCCAGCCCTATGCCCAGACGGTGCGCGCTCACATCCTGCAGCCGCTGGGAATGAGTCACAGTGACGCGGTCTTCACCGATGACACCTACAAGCGCCTGGCGATGGGTTACTCGCCGCTCTATGATGACCGGCCTTACAATCCGACCGAACCGCTCATTCCCGCCACCTGGCAGGAGTATGCCGCGGGTGACGGCAGCATCGTCTCCACCGCGCCCGATCTGGCCGCCTACCTGCGCATGCTGCTCAACCATGGCGCCGGGCCGCATGGCCGCATCATCTCCGAGGAAAGCTGGAAGTTGCTCACCCAGAAGGCGGTGAAAGTCCCGGAGGAGGAGAACACTTATTACGGTTTTGGCATCTTTAGCCGCGAAGTGGAAGGTCACCAGTATATCGGGCACTCCGGGGGAATGATCGGCTACAGCTCGCGCATCGAAGGCGATCTGGACAACGGGCTGGGCGTGGTCGCTCTGGAGAACGCGCCGCTGGGCCCCGACGACATTGCTTCCTTTGTCTTGAAGGCGATGAGGGCGGCCCTGGAAGGCAATCCACTGCCGCCGCTGCCGGAGGATGCGGCGGTAGTCAAAGACTCGGGCGACTATGCCGGCACCTATACCGCGGCGGACGGCCGCAAGTTCGTTGTGAGTAACGAAGGCGGCCAGTTGGCGCTCGAATACAAGGGAGGAAAGGTAACCCTGGAGCCGCGTGGCGAGGATTCTTTCTTCGTGAATCATCCCGAGTTTGCTCTTTTTGACCTGCGCTTCGGCCGGGACAAGGGCAAAGTTGTGGAGGCCTTTTACGGCGGCGAATGGTTTACCAATGAGCGCTATGTCGGGCTGCGCCAGTTTTCCCAACCGCCGCAGTGGGCGAGCTACACCGGTCACTATCGTGCGGCGCATCCCTGGTTCAACAATTTCCGCATCGTGCTGCGCAAGGGCAAGCTGTGGCTGATCGCGCCCGAAGGAGAAGAGATGACGCTCACGCCCATGCCGGGTGGGTATTTTGCGGCGGCGGTGGAAGGGCGGCCGTCGCGGGAGCGCATCCGCTTCGACACTGTGGTGCATGGCAAGACGTTGCGGGCCAGGCTCAGCGGCTTGGCCTATTACCGTACATTCACTCCCTAGGCGCCGGCATAAGCCATCTCGCAGCAGTGTTAAAATCGAAGGTTTCCTGCTGCTTTCCATACCCCCGGCGCGTAGGAACGGAAGGTGAGAAGCCTCAATGGCTGAAACCATGCTGGCCGTGGTGAAGCCCGAGCCGAAGCCGGGCGCGGAAGTCCGTGATGTTGCCATCCCGCAGATTGGCCTGACCGACGTGCTGGTCAAGGTCAAGGTCGCCTCCGTTTGCGGCACCGATCTGCACATCTACAACTGGGACCCCTGGGCGCAGCGCCGCATTCACCCGCCGCTCATTCCCGGCCACGAATTCTGCGGCCTGGTGGAGGCGGTAGGAGCGGAGGTCACCAGCGTCAAGGAAGGCGACTTCGTCTCCGCCGAAATGCACGTGGCCTGCGGCAAGTGCCTGCAGTGCCGCACCGGCGAAGCCCACATCTGCCAGTTCGTGAAGATCATCGGCGTGGATGACAACGGCGCTTTCGCCGAGTACGTGCGCATCCCCGAATCCAACATCTGGAAGCTGGACCCGGAGATTCCCCAGGAGTACGCCTCCATTCTCGATCCCCTGGGCAATGCGGTGCACACCGTGCTGGCGGGAGAGATCGCCGCCAAAACTGTCGCAATCACCGGTTGCGGACCCATTGGTCTTTTCGCCATTGCCGTGGCCCGCGCGGTGGGCGCAACCGCGGTTTACGCCATCGAGACCAACCAGTACCGCCGCAAGATCGCGCAGCAGATGAAGGCGGATTACGTGCTCGATCCCAAGACCGAGGACGTGCGCACATTTGTGATGGACCACACCGGCGGGCTGGGCGTGGACGTGGTGCTGGAGATGGCGGGCCACCCGGATGCTATTCGAACAGCTTTCAACATCGTGCGCCGCGGCGGCCGCATTTCCCTCCTTGGCCTGACCTCCAAGCCCATCTCCTTGAACTTCTCCGAAGACATCATCTTCAAAGGCATTACCGTTCAGGGGATCAACGGACGGCGCATGTATCAGACCTGGTACCAGATGACCGCCCTGCTCAAAACAGGCAAACTCGACCTGCATCCCGTGATCACCGACCGCATGTCCATGAAGGACTTCAGCAAAGGCATGGAGCGGCTGAAAACCGGGGAGGCCAGCAAGATTCTGCTCTATCCCAACGGCGTGAAGTGACGGACCTTGGATCAACCACAGAGGACACAGAGATCACAGAGGACACAGAGATCACAGAGGAGTTCCTGGATAAAACCTTAAAGGGTGGCTGACTTGAGGGTTCCGTATCCCTTCGCACCCTTCGTGATAAATGAACTGAAAAATTTTCTCTGTGAACTCTGAGTCCTCTGTGGTTAGATCAGTCTTGTTCCAGCGTTAGAGCGGCGGAGTTCATGCAGTAGCGCAGGCCGGTGGGCGCCGGCCCGTCTTCGAAGACGTGCCCCAGGTGTGCGCCACAGCTCGCGCATAAAGCTTCCGTGCGCACCATGCCGTGGCTGCGGTCAATGCGCGCTTCGACCCGGTCCTCTTGTAGCGGCCGCCAGAAGCTGGGCCAGCCGGTGCCCGACTCGTACTTGGTGTCCGAACTGAATAACGGCTCCCCGCAGCACACGCACTTATAGGTGCCGTGTTCTTTTGAATTCCAGTAGCGCCCGCTGAAGGCGGGTTCGGTGCCCTTTTGCCGGGTAACGTAGTATTCCTCGGGCGAAAGCTGCTGCTTCCACTGCTCGTCGGTCTTTGTGATCTTGTCTGTCATCAGCTGCATCGCCAAGGGTAGTCGGGAGTCAGTAGTCGGAAGTTAGTAGCTGGTAGCTAGTGACGGATTGCCTCACGAGCACCAGCTACCAACTACCAGCTACCATCGGCTGACTCCCGACTCCCGACTACTCTAATTTGGCATTCATCGTGATCTTGGCATTCAGCACCTTGGAAACCGGGCAGCCCGCCTTGGCTGCATCCGCCGCTTGTTGGAATGCTGCTGCATCCGCCCCGGGAACCTTTCCCACCACATCCAGGTGAATGGCAGTAATGGTCCAGCCGGAGTCGAGCTTCTCCATGGTCAGCGTGGCGTTGGTTTTGATGCTGTCCGGGGTCAGTCCCGCACCGCCCAGTTGCGCCGAGAGCGCCATAGAGAAGCAGCCGGCGTGTGCTGCCGCAATCAACTCTTCCGGGTTGGTCCCAGGCTGGTCGCCAAAGCGCGTGCCAAACGAGAACGGAGTTTTGGAAAACACCCCGCTGCTGGAGGAAACTGCTCCTGAGCCTTCCTTCAAACTGCCCTTCCACTCCGCACTAGCTTTGCGTTGCATCCCGTTCTCCTCGTGTCAAGATATAAGTTCAAACCTGACATTGTATTAGCTGGGATTCAGTTCGGCAAAAGGCAGGAAGGCGACTGCGAGCCGAAAGGCAGTTGGCAGTGAGCAGCTGTTGTCTGACTCCAATCCTCCGATGGATGTGAAGCCAGCTGCCAGCTACTGGTGTTGAGGCAGATCACTCGACCAGGAATCGGCCACGATGTGCCAATCGCCGCCGGCCCGCTTTCGCCACACCGTCAGGTACTTGCCTTTATCGGGTTTCTGCCCGCCACCTTCTTTCGGCACTTTCATGGAGTAGGTGCCTACATCGAAGGCGACATCGCCCGCCTGCTTGATGTAGGTAACCTCAAATTTCAAGTCGGTGTAGCCATGGTGCAAGGGCCGGCTCAGATATTCGCGAATGGCCTCCCGGCCGTGGACGGCGGGATGATGGGGCGGCAGATACACGGCGTCTTCCGCGTAGAGTTCCGCCAGTTTGTCCGCTTGCCGCGAGTTCCAGTAGCGGGCCCAATCTTCCCCGGTTTTGCGGATGATGGCAGTAATATCCTGATTCAGCGTCGGCTCCGCCTTCATAAGCGCCTCCCGAACGTCTTAATTTTACGCGTTCCGCCCTGCTTGGATGTGGCTGCTTGTCTCCATTCCCGTGCTGGACCTGAGGCGCTGGCCTTCGCGCCGTCGCCTGGTGCGCCCGGCCAGTTGCGGGGGAAATTACCATTACGTCCGTAACTTTCTGATAACACGGCTTGAATTTAGTATCAGCATGGCTTTGGCGATCCGGAGGGATTCTCCCCATGGGTGAAAAGATCACCCGTCCCGTGCAAACAAGAAAGAGCCGTAACAAATCTTTCACGCACAGTTCAATCCCTGGCACGCCGCCGCCCAGAAATGGGGGCAGCGCCGCGGCGGTGCGCACGCTGGAAGCGGAAGCAGACCTGCAAGTGCAAAAAGCCTATCTGGAGCAACTTTTCCAGAGCGCGCCGGAAGCCATCGCCATCCTGGATCCCGGCAATCACATTACCCACATCAACGCAGAATTCACACGCCTGTTCGGCTACACTCAGGAGGAAGTTAAGGGGCAGACCCTGCTGGACCTGGTTGTTCCCGCTAACCGCAAATCGGAGACGCGGTTCATCCTGGAGGCTATCGCCCGGGGACAAAAGGTCAGCCTGGAGAGCCAGCGGCGGCGCAAAGACGGCAGCCTGGTGGACGTTTCCATTCTGGGCATGCCGGTGAACGCGCAAGGCGGCCAGGTTGCCATTTACGCCATTTTTCGCGACATCAGCGACCGCAAGCAGGCCGAGGCGCTGCAATCGGCGCTGTACCGTATCGCCAAAATCACCAGCTCAGCCGGCGACCTGCAGAACTTCTATGCCGCCATCCACGGCATTGTGGGCGAGTTGATGTATGCCCGTAACCTATACATCGCGCTCTATGACCGGGAGAACAAGCTGCTTAGTTTTCCCTACTTCGTGGATGAGGTGGATCCTACGCCCGCGCCCAAGCCCTTGGGCAAGGGCCTGACCGAATATGTGCTGCGCGCCGGGGAGCCGCTCCTGGCTACGCCCGAGGTGTTCGAAGAGCTGGTGCGGCAAGGCAAGGTTAAATCAATTGGAGCGCCGTCGGTGGACTGGCTGGGAGTGCCGCTGAAAACGGGCAACACAGCCATTGGGGTGCTGGTGGTGCAGAGTTACAGCGAAGAGGTGCGCTTCGGGTCGATAGAGAAAGAAATTCTGACCTTTGTGTCGCAGCATGTGGCCACCGCAATTGAGCACAAGCGCCATGAGCAGGCACTGCGCGACTCGGAAGCGCGCTATCGTTCTCTGGTTCAGAGCGCGGTTTACGGCATCTATCGTTCTACGCTGGAAGGCAACTTTCTCGACGTGAATCCGGCGCTGATCTCCATGCTGGGCTATGACTCGGCGGCGCAGGTGCGTGCACTCGATCCGCAAAAGGATATTTATGTGCGCGGGGAAGACCGCTTGCGGCTGCGCAGCGAGTATGAACGTCATGGCTGCCTGGACAATACCGAAGTGAGGTGGAAGCGCAAGGATGGGAAGGCAATCACCGTTCGGCTGAGCGGGCGGGCGGTGAATCAGCCGGGCCAGGAGGAGGTGCTGGAGATCATCGCGGAAGATGTTACTGAGCGCCGCATTCTGGAAGACCAGTTTCGGCAGGCGCAAAAGATGGAAGCGGTGGGGCGGCTGGCCGGGGGCGTGGCCCACGACTTTAACAACCTGCTGATGGTGATCAGCGGCTACACCTACGTGTTGCTCAATCAGTTGGGCGCAGCCGATCCGCGGCG
>JBLMXE010000017.1:0-8355 GCA_050257615.1 Chlamydiota bacterium
CTCACCGACATTCAGGGCAAGGACGCGGCCAAGTACGGCCTGGCCCGGCCTTCCACCGTTCTCACTCTGGAATGGAAAGGCGGCCAGGGTCGCCTGGAAATCGGCTCCAAGCAAGGCACCGGCTACTATGCCCGCTCCTCCGATGGCCCCGCCATCTTCACCCTGGCCGGCTACATCGTCACCGACATGGAGGCCCTGCTCAAGCCCCCCGCCAAGCCCGAGGCCGGCAAGAAGTCGGCCACGAAATCATAATAGGGGTGGCCCACATTTGGCCGCAGTGTGAGATCGCTGACTTGTTGCCAATCTGTGGCGGCCAAATGTGGGGATTTCCTCTTCACTCTCGTTCCCGCGCATGCGAATGCCGCTCATTTCACAGCGTAGATCAGGACCGTCGCGGCGGGCACGGTGACCTGCACCGCGCCATCCTGAATCTTCGCCGCCGCCGCTCCCATCAGGGGCTGCACCGTGCGCGCGCCCTCCAGCGGCGTGTCTCCCAAGGGAATATTGAGCTGCCGGGCATTGGCCGTATTGTTAAACACCACCAGCACTCTTTCCTCCGCCGTCTCCCGCATAAACGCCCAGTAGCTCTCATCCCACCCGATGTTCCACATCTTGCCTTCACGCAGCGCGGGGTGCGCCTGCCGCAGCCGTAACAAATTCTGCACTTGAGAGAAAATCGCCTGCTCCTCCCGCGTCCGCCCCGCGGCCGTGAAGGCATTGCGGCTGTCCCCGGGGAATCCGCCGGGGAAATCGCGGCGGTTATCAGGATCATCGCCGCCTGGCATCCCGATTTCATCTCCGGAATAGATCTGCGGAATGCCGCGCATCGTCAGCAGCAGGGTAAACGCCGCCATCAGCTTCTGCGGAGAAGCTCCGGCCTCGCCCATAAAGCGCTTCTGGTCGTGATTGCCGATAAAGGGCACCAGCACCTCCGGCCGCGGATACAACCAGTCCAGCCTCAGCACATCAATCAGGCGCTGCACCGGTTGCCCGCCCAGCAGCACGTCGCGCAGGGCGTAGTACTGCGGAAAATCGAAGACCGTGGTTACGCCTGAATCCACCCCATCCCACTGCTTCCGCCCGCCCTGAAAAAATGCGGTGATCGCCGGATCGCGGTCGGAAACTTCCCCGATCGTGGTCAAACGCGGAAAAACCTGCCGCAGTTGCTGGTGCCAGAGGCTCCACGACCGCAGCGAAGAATAGGGAAACGTATCCAGGCGCAGCCCGTCGAGCCCGGAAATCTCTGTCCACCACAGCGCGTTGTCCACCAGATACTCCTCCACCTTGGGTTCGTCAGTGTTCAGATCGGGCAACAAATTCACGAACCAGCCCTCGATCACGCTGCGGTACTGGCGTGCCGAGGCGTGCGGGTCAATCAGCCCGGAGAAGTTGTACGTCGCCTGCATGTGGTTCTGTGGCGTGCCGTGGAACCAGTCGGGCGCGGGCGGGTCCTTCACCCAGGGATGCGTCGGCCCCACGTGGTTGGCAACAAAATCCATCACCACCTTCATGCCGCGCCGGTGCGCCTCCGCCACCAGTTGTTGATAGTCCTGCAGAGTGCCCATGTGCGGGTCCACGGCGTAGAAATCCACGGCATGGTATCCGTGGTAAGCGGAATCGGAATTGGCCACGATGGGCGTCAGCCACAGCGTGTCCACCCCAAGGTCGTGCAGGTACCCGAGATGTTCAATCACTCCGCGCAGGTCGCCGCCATGGTAGGCCATCGGATCGTGTCGGTCATACACTGCCGTGGAGCCCGCTGTACGGTCGTTGCCGGGGTCGCCGTCGGCAAAGCGATCGGGCATGATCAGGTAAATGGTGTCGTCCGGTGTGACGCCCTGAAATCGGCCCGCTGCCGGCGCTGGCCGCAGCAAGGGAAAGCGCACCGTCGTGCCGCCTGATCCGTTGCGAATCGTGAACGCCGCCCTGCCCGCCCGCGCCTTGGCTGCGATCTTCAACCATACGAACAGGTAATCCCCGTTGGCCGAGGCCTCGCTGCGCGCCACCCGCACCCCGGAGTAAGAAGTGGTAACCCCAGCGCCGCTGAGGTTGTGCCCCTTCATCAGCAGCATCACCTCGGGCGCGAACCCCACCCACCAGTTCGGCGGGTCCATTTTCTCTACTTGCGGAGCCGCCGCCATTTCCGGCTGAGCTTGCCCCAAGGGACCAGCCACTGTTAAGGCAGGCAACAGCTGTGCCGCCAACAGCAGCCACAGACACAAAAACGACCGCAGCCTGGTGAGTGAGATCATGGCTCGAAAGGAACCCTCCCAAACAGTGGCTTAACCCGGTGCCAAATTCTCGCCCGGTACTTTCCAATCTTAACGCCTGACACATGTTGAACCGGCCAAGCGAACGCGCCTACAATTTAAGTGGAGAGAATTCCCAGGAGGACGTCATGCCGGTTTACGAATTCCAGTGCAAGGCTTGCCAAAAGACGTTTTCCAAGATATTGACCATAGCCGACCACGATAAGGCTGAGAAAATCTCTTGCCCCCATTGTGGCAGCCAGAATGTGGAACAGCGCTGGGCCGATTTTTACGCCATAACATCGAAAAAGAGCGCTGCCTGAATGTGCGCCACGCTAAGGCATTGACCGCGTCTCTGCTCGCGGACTAACGTGGCTTATCCCATAAAACCGAGGGTCCTCCCCGGCTTGTAAGGAGGTACTCATGAAACGTCGTTCGACCTCCGACCCCATCCCAACTGAGCTTAAACCGCAGACTCCGGAATTGGAGGAACGCATCCGCCGCCGGGCCTACGAACTGTACGAGCAGCGCGGCCGGCTCGACGGGCATGACGTGGACGATTGGTTGCAAGCCCAAGCGGAACTGAGCCCCAAGGCCAAGACCGCGGCCGCCTGAGGCCCAATATTCGGGAGCGATGAAGCGCATCTCGGCGCGGAGGGGTACGTGTGTGGGGTGCCTCGAGATGCTCAGGTATATACTGGCGCACCACGGCGGCGCCCCCGCCGTATTCCTGGAGAAAAAATGCGCCCGATCCTTCTGCTGTCGCTATTGTCTTCTCTTGTCCTCGCCGCCAGCGCGGCCCCCGCCCAGTCTGCCGCCACCCCCCACCAGTACATTTTGCAAGCCACGCCCAAAACTGTGGCCTGGGGCTATTACGATGCCGCCGCTCCTCCTGTGCTGCGCATTCACTCCGGCGACACCGTCAAATTCGAAACCATGATCACCAACAGCCCCAAGGCGCTGGAGAAGGCGGGCGTGCCTCCGGACCAGGTGCAGCAGAGCCTGCGTGACATAGATAAGGACGTCACCAACAAGGGCCCGGGCGGCCACATTCTTAACGGTCCCGTGTACGTGGAAGGCGCTGAACCTGGCGACACTCTGGAAGTCCGCATCCAGAAGATTGACCTTGCCATTCCTTATGCCTACAACGCCTTCGGCCCCACTCGCGGATTCCTTCCCGAAGATTTCCCCTACCGCCGGATCAAAATCATTCCTCTCGACCGGCAGCGCATGGTGGCCCGCTTCGCGCCCGGCATCGAAATTCCTCTTCATCCTTTCTTTGGCAGCATGGGCGTGGCCCCTCCCCCCGATTTTGGCCGCATTGACAGTGCCCCGCCTGGCATTCACGCCGGCAACATGGATAACAAGGAGCTCGTAGCGGGCAGCACTCTCTACCTGCCGGTGTGGGCGCCGGGCGCGCTCTTCGAGATCGGAGACGGCCATGCCGGCCAGGGCAACGGCGAGGTGGACATCACCGCCCTGGAAACTTCACTTGACGGCACGCTGCAGTTTATCGTGCACAAAGGCACCCATCAGAAGTATCCCCGCGCCGAAACGCCCACCCACTACATCAGCATGGGCTTTCATCGCGAACTGGATCAGGCCACCCGCATCGCCGTGCGCCAGATGATTGATTTTCTGGTCAGCGAAAAACATCTCAGCCGCGACGATGCCTACATGCTCACCAGCGTGGCCGCCGATGTGGACATCACCGAACTGGTGGATGGCAGCGTAGGCGTGCACGTCATGCTCCCCAAATCCATCTTCACCAAATAGATTTCCTTCTCCGGCATGCCATCCAGCTGGCAGCCGTGCTGGAACATGGCGCCGATTGTAGCCGCGAAGTGGCGCAAGAAAGTAGCCCCGGGGCGTACGCCCGGGGAACCGAAGCGTAGAAATCCGAGCCCCAGCGCGGCGTAAGATAAGCTCATACGCTGCTGGCGAGGTGTCGCATGGACTTCAATGTTCTTCCCTCTCCCCACCGCTTTTTGCTGGAGATGATCGGCCCCACTCCTTACGACCCGGCGCTGCGTGATTATGAACAATGGTGGGAGCAGGAAGGACAGGCCATCTCCGACGCCGTTGACCGCGCCGGCACGCCTTGGCTCCGCATGTTCAATGCTGCCGGCGAGAGAGTGGACGAAATCCTGTTTCCGCCTGACTACTGGCGCTTGCTCAGGCAAGGCTACAAGGCGGGCGTGCTCTGGCGCGCCTTTGAGCACGATTCGCTGCTGCCTGCTTTCCTTTTTATCTACCTGACTTCTTTCTACGACAGCGGGCTCTCCTGTCCCTACACCGTCTCCCTCTCCACCGCGCTCCCCCTGGCCAGGTACGGCGAGGCCGGCGTGAAAGAGCGGTTCTTGCCCAACCTTCTGCGCCGCGATGACGACGTGTGGCAGGGCGCCACCTGGATGACGGAAATCAAGGGCGGCTCCGACCTGGGCGCAAACGTTGAAACTGTAGCCGTGCGCGACGGCGACTCCTGGCGTCTCACCGGCGATAAATATTTCGCCAGCAACGCGGGCGCGGAACTGGCCGTGGTGGCAGCGCGTCCCGCAGGTGCGCCCCCCGGCGTGCGCGGACTGGCTCTCTTCCTGCTTCCCCGGCTGCGCGCCGAGGGAGCGCTGAATTACACCATTCGCCGCCTCAAAGATAAAGTTGCCACCCGCTCTGTCCCCACCGGCGAAGTCGAACTGCGCAACGCCGAAGCTTATCTGCTGGGCACTGCCGGCGAAGGAATCTACCTCATCCTCGAGGTTCTGAACGTCTCCCGTGTGGCCAACAGCCTGGGCAGCGTGGCCCTGGCGCAGCGCGCTCTGGCCGATGCGTTGAGTTTTGCTCAGTCACGCGCCGCCTTCGGCAAGCACATCTTCGATCACCCGCTTCTCCGCCGCCAGTTCGAAGAGCGCCTCCAGGGCCTCAGCCAGTGCTTTGCCCTGGCCTGGCACGCAAGCCGGCTCTTGAACGAAGTCTGGAAGGAGCGCCGCCCGTATTCCGAGCGCTATCACCTGTTCCGCCTGCTGGCTCACCTCGCCAAGTACTGGACCGCGGAATTTGCCGCGCAAACCGCCAAGTGGTCCATGGAGGTGCATGGCGGCCTGGGCATCCTTCAGGAATTCCGCGTGGAACGCTGGCTGCGCGAGGCTATGATCCTCGCCATCTGGGAAGGCACCCTCCATCGCCAGTTGCTCGATGCCCTGGAGGTGATCGAACGCAAGCAGGCCCACCACGCTCTCATCTCGTATGTGGAACAGGACAGCCCCGGCTCGGAACTGCGCCGGGTTGTCCAGGACATTGACGACCACTTGCGGCTTCCTGCCCAGGAGAAGGAGTACGCCTGGGAGCCGCTCGGCGCCCGCCTGGCGCGGCTTACGGCGGAAGCCCTGCTGGGAAAGATGGTGGAGAAGCCCGGCTACGCCCGCCGCTGACGGCGGAACTTCTGCTCAATATTCCCGGGCGAGGAAGTATTTGCGGATCGCGTCAATCAGCAGCGCCCGCGCCGGGCGGCTGTGGATTTCGCAGTAGCGCGCGATCACCTTGCGCTGGCTCTCTCCTAAGGCCACAAATTCCAGCCCGTAGCGGGGATACCTGCTGTGCCGGACCGCGGCCCGCACGTACACCGTCTGCTCTGAATTCGGAAAGTGAAGCTCCAGCGATACTACGTCTCCCAGCGGGATACGCCCGGGCAGCACCGCTCCCAGGCCGCCTTCGGAAACCACCTTGCAGCGCCCCTGCAGCGCGCGCACGTCGCGGTCGCCGATTACCGTGGCCACCATGGGCATGTCCGCTGCGTATCTTGGAAAGTGTCTTCTCATTTTGATGCGTTCCGGAAACGGGCAATTGTGACCTTACTAATTATCTCCTCCCGAATCCCCCGCCCGAACTGTACGAAAGGACCATTCTCCCGGGCGCAGTGGTACACGCGCAAAGGCCGATAACTCTGGTAATAGCGAGGTAACCTTACCTTCCTCAGCGTCTTACTGCCTGAAACTTGTGAAACCTTGAAACCTGTGAAACTCCCTTAGATAAAAGACATTCCTTACTCAGCCGCCCGCAAACGAACCTGAGTTGCTACTAGGCCCGCGCCCAGGCTGGTATCATGCTGTCACCAACGCCACTCAACTGAACCCCAGGAAAATTTGATCGGAGGTAGTAGTGTGTTGAAATCTCTACTTGCAACTGCGCTCATTTGTTGTTTCGCAGGCCTGGGCAGCGCCCTTGCGGCTGACAATCAGGTTCTCGCGGAAGTTCGGTTTTCCGGCGCTACCAGCGTGGAGCGGAATGCCGGCGTCTGGGTGGACGGCCAGTACGTCGGTTACCTCGACGAGCTCAAAGGCGACAAGCAGATTCTTCTTCTTCCCGGCAAGCACGAGTTCGCCGTGCGCCAGGCCGGCTACAAGGAGTTCACTGAACAATCGGTGCTGGAGCCCGGCCAGGTCGTCATGATGAAGGTCAGGCTGATGAAGGACGCCACCCTGCCTATGCCCCGCGAAACCGCCGAGCTGAAAATTTCTGTCAAGCCCGGCCGCGCCGCCGTCTTCATTGATGGCCAGTTCATCGGCCACGCGGACGAATTCGCCGGCCTGGGCCATGGCCTGCTGGTTACGCCCGACAAGCACCGCGTTCGCATTGCCTTGCCCGGATACCAGACCTTCGAGACCGAGGTCACGGTCCGCCCTCATCAGAAGCTGAAGATCGAAACCGAACTGGTGAAGGGCAGCATCACCCAAGCCGGTCCCATGATCAGCCAGAAGTAGTCCGCCGACGCAGCCGCTATTCCATAAACGAAATCGGGTGCCCCACCCTTTGCGGTCTCTGCAATGGGTGGGAACGGAGCTTCGTATCAGGGCATGGCTTCAGCCATGCCAATCGCCCTTTGGTCTGTCATCCCGAGCGAGCGCGAGTCGAGCTTGCGAGGGGAGCGCCAGTCGAGGGACCTTGTGCCTTTCTCAACATCTGCCGCCGCTCTTTCTCGGGTAGGCGATTACCTATGGGAGCCGTACTGCGACCGGCCCAGACCGCCAGGGCGGAATTGCTTTTAGCCCAGGGCGTCAGCCCTGGGTTAGCTCGTGAAAAAAATACGCGACGCGACCCGAGCCCAGCGAGGCAGTGCCGCCACCCAGCGGCGCTGGGCCGCCACGTCATATCAGCGCGCGTTCTTCCTCGTCTGTTCTTAACTTTGGACCCGACCCTCGGACGGCCATCAGCGCCGTAGGCGCGAAATAGTAAAGCCCAGGACGGCAGTCCTGGGTAACAATGCGATAACAAACACGAGCCCCGTAGGGGCGGCACTCGCCGCTACAAACCGCCGGCGATGGAGGGAATCAGTAACACCTCGTCGCCGTCCTGAAACCGGTACTCGTTCCCGCCCAGGAAACGAATGTCCTCCTCATTCACATACACGTTAAGAAACCGCCGCAGCTGCCCTTGCTCGTCGCAGATGTGCCGCTTCAGCTCGGGATAGCTCTGGCCTAAAAAGCCGACCAGTTCCGCCAGACTGCCGGCGCTGCAGGAAATCTGCCCCGCCCCGCTGGTGTGCTTGCGCAGCGGCGTTGGAATATGCACTTGAATGCTCATCACGTTGCTCCTGAGAGAAAGTGTTTCAAGAAGAAGGTTTCAAGGTTTCCCAGGTTTCAAGGTTTCATCGAGGTATTGCCGAAACCTTGAAACCTTGAAACTTGAAACTCTTAAACCTTGAAACTTGAAACTCTGAAACTCTGAAACCTTGAAACCTTGTTTTTTCACACTGCCACCGCCTCCGCCTCATCCGCCACATGCTCCTGGAACGCCGCCAGCTTCGCCGGAATCGCCTCCGGCAACCCCAGGCGTCCCTTCAGAGCCTCTACCGTTTTCAGACCGTTGCCGGTGATGCAGAGCACGGTCGTCTCGTCGGGCGAAATGCGCCTCTGGGCAAACAGTTTCTTGGCCACGCCCACCGTCACGCCGCCCGCAGTCTCGGTAAATACGCCCTCGCTCCCTGCCAGCAGTTGCATGGCATCCACCACTTCCCGGTCGGAAACGTCTTCCGCCCAGCCGCCGCTCCCGGTGATGGCCTTGATCGCATAGTGCCCATCCGCCGGATTCCCGATGGCCAGCGAGCGCGCCA
>JBLMXE010000018.1:0-3241 GCA_050257615.1 Chlamydiota bacterium
CGCCGGATGGTCGCGGTGCGGCTGCGGAACATGGCCGGAATCCGCGAGCGCGAGACCAGATAAATCAGCAGCGCCAGCGCTGCGAAATTCAGGATAAATGCCAGCCAATACGCCCCGTGCACTCCAAGTCCTAGCTCCTTCCCTATCCAGCGTACCGAGGGCGAAAATTTGAACTGGCCGTTTTCTTCTTTAGCCCCTTCGCCCTCTGCCTCCCGCGAGGCTTCCGCCAGTTCCTGGCCGAAGCTGGAGCCTGAGTTCTCCCCCGCCCTTGCCGTGGCCGCCTTCTGCTGGTGGGCGCTTTTTTGTGCCGCCGCTCCTGAGTGGGCGCCGTTCTCCTGGGCCGATGCGATCAGCGTGACCGCGAGCAGCAGGCCGGTAAGCGCTGCCACGCCGCGCCAGGAACCAACGCCGGCTCTCTTCATGCGCATCATCTCCGGCCACCTGCCGGGTTTGGCGCCGCCGTGGAGCGGCGCAGGATGGCATCAATGATCTCGTCGGCCAGCCGTGCCGCTTCCACTTCCAGCCCGGCTTGCGCCTTCACCTTGTCCTGCTCCATGGCCGCGCGCGCTTCCTCAGCCTGTTTCTGGGCCCGTGCCCGGGCTTCGGCCAGCGCTGCCGCCCGCGTCTCCAGGGCCCGCTTGCGCCGAGTCTCCTGCGCCTTGAACAGCGCCGCGCGCGCTTCCCGTAGCCGCCGCTCGTAATCGGCCGCTTTGGCTTCGGCCGCGGCTATGTCCGCCCGCGCCTTCTCCATGGCACCCTCGGTGCGGCTATGCCGTTCCGCCAGCACCCGGGCCAGGGGACGGTGGACCAGGACGCGATAGGCGACAAATACCACCAGCAACAAAAAGATGGTGGGGATGGCGCCGAGCAGGTATCCGCCTAATTGCCTCAGAATTTCGTCCATGTCCCTGTGGTAAAGACCGCCCGGAAAGCCCCGCGAGTAAAGAGTGGGCTAAACTCTAGAACCTACCATCTGGCTTTGAGCAGTGTCAACGCAACTTCAGCTACTCACGAGCTTATTCCGCCCGGCGGTTAATCCCATTTTTGAACGATTTACGCAGCTTGGCCGGATTCCCCCTTGACATTCTCCCCCAGGGGTCTAGCATGTAAATATCACCTCCGATCCAATTCAGGATCGAATGGGCTGGAGGCCAAGGAATGTCACCGCTTCTTGGTCTCCGGCCCATTTAATTCTTGGTGGAACAGGTAGTTGGTGGCTGGTAGTTAGTAGCCGCCCAACTACCAGCTACCAGCTACCAACTACAATATCGTTACCCATGTTTGCCCGCCGCATCCGCGTGGAATACGAAGCCGCCGGCCAACGCCATCCTTGCCCACAGAAGTGGCTGGACAGCTTCAGCATGCGCAACTTCACCAATGCGCCTATCTTCGACGACACTCTGCCCGTCGCCGACGGCGTGATGGAGATCGGCTCCCGCGTCCCTCTAAACGAACTGAAAGAAAAGATGGAAGACTGGTTCCGCCGCAAAAGCTATCTGCCCCCGGGTGCGAGGTTGAGGGTATCGGAACTCGCCATCATCCGGGAACCTTCCGGAAATTGATAATCACATTGATATAGCTGCGAATAGGCCGGCTGCCACACATGGCCGGACGAAAGCGCCATCGCTTCACGCCTTGAAGCGCGGCCATGCTGAATGCCGGCCCGCCGGAGCTTGACATAGCTGTTGCCTGGAAGGTCCCGTCCCCCGCGATGACCACATACAACTCTGTGCGATCGAAGGTCGCCGAGACACTCGGGGGGAAAGCGGGATCGGGGGTGTTCAGTGCCCTTGGCGGTTGCATGTCATCGCAGGTTTCCCATTCCTCCGCTCCCGTGGGCGCCACAAACAGGGATACCTCCGGAACTGGAACCTCTGCCAACTCTCCACATGCGCCTCCGCCATCAATCGGCCACCCACCGACTGACGAATGGTGCGGGGAACCAGTTTGCCGGCGAAAGGCATGAAGTCGGAGTATTCGATGAGGACTAAGTTGTGCACCTCCCTCGATACTTCGAGATTGTTGCTATGGTCGAAACAAAGGGTCTGCTCCGCCATTGACCGGCCGTACTCAAGATCAACACAGGTCAGGCTGAGTCCGTTCTTCTTGAGTTGGCGAATTTTCTTGACCTTGCTGGATTCCGCCACTCTCTTGAAATTAGAGCCAAGCATCTGATGGACGGTGTTGACTAACGGAAATTCGTAGTCGGTGTTCCGAACAACCCAATACTTGTCTTTTCCACCAACAACAGTTTCCCGAAAATCCGTAGATGCGTATTCTTCCCGCCACTTATCCGGTCCGGCCCACGTCTCCGTGAACGTGCCTTCACCAGACTCGGTGTCGACTCGCATTCGGAGGCGAAAGGGTACGCTACCGGCACTCTTGATATCCGAAGCCTCTTTCGCACGCCGGATAAGCTCTTCCCCTTCTGCTTGCTTGTCACCGTGGCTGCGGATGCTCGCGCCTAGTGCACATGCGGACACAAGTAACCAAACAATTGTGAGTGTGACAGCAACCTTCATTCCGCTGATATTAGTGCGGTCTGGCTGCCAAACGGAAGTATTTTCCCTGGTGTTCGGGAATGCGGAATGTTCAGCCCGTCCCGACCGCATAGTCTTAGGCAGGGCGTAAGTGCAGGGATTTTGTGCATAGGCCCCGGGGTGCCAATTGAATTTCAATTGCGACCGACTCTGGACTCCCGCCTACTTGCTGTAATGCAGCAGGGAATACACGTCATACCCGCCCAGCTTCTCCCGGCCCTTAAGAAAGTCGAGTTCCACCACGAACCCCAATCCGGCAATTTGCGCCCCCAGCGACTTGGCCAGTTGCACGGAAGCCGCCGCCGTGCCGCCCGTCGCCAGCAGGTCATCCACAATGATCACCCGCTGTCCCTTCTCGATGGCGTCGCGATGAATTTCCAACGAAGCTTTGCCGTACTCCAGTTCATAGTCCCAGCGCGCGGTCTCGGCCGGCAGCTTGCCCGGCTTGCGCAGCGGCACGAAGCCCGCGTTCAGCCGATAGGCGAGCGCCGGGCCAAAAATGAAGCCTCGCGCCTCGATGCCCAGCACCAGGTGCGGCTTCTTAGGCAAGTAATACTCGGCCAGCGCATCAATCAGCGTAGCGTAGCCCACCCGGTCTTTCAGCAGCGTGGTGATGTCGTAAAACAGGATTCCCTTGACCGGAAAATCGGGAACTTCGCGAATCAGCTTTTTCAGGTGATCACAATTGGTGCGGCCGCTGG
>JBLMXE010000019.1:0-4242 GCA_050257615.1 Chlamydiota bacterium
CTTTGCGAATGGAGAGCGATTGTTCGTTGTCGTCTACGCAGAGAATGGTCCGTTTGGGCTTCATGGGTCCTGCCTGAACTCGATTCGGAATCGGCGCTCGAAACATCGGGGCCGGCTGAACTTCGTTGTCAACTGCGAACCTGGGTGTTGCGGGTGAACTGAATCCTAAAGGCGGGAACCTCTCTTGTAAAGTGGCGTAGAAGACAATAGCCGGCGGGGAAGAAAAAAAAATCTGTTCGCGAGGTAAAAAATAAAAATCCGCGAATTTACTCTCTGCGGCGTGAAGAAAAATCCTGCCGCATTTCACAGCACGACTTCGCCGCGCAAAACTTCCACCGCATTTCCACCGACGCGCACATTGACTACCCGGTTACTGTCCTTGTCGGCGCGGACAAAAATGCGGCTGGGACGCTTCATTTCCCCTCCCTGCTCGATGAGCACACGCTCGCCGGGCCGCGCCACGCCATGCGCCGCCATCCAGGCGGCCGCGCAGCCGGCAGCCGAGCCGGTGGCCGGGTCTTCGCCGTTGTAGAAAAACATGCGCGCGTGCACGCGGGCCCTCGGGTCCACGGTCTCGCGGCAGACAAAATAGAAAAAGTGACCCTGGGTGCGCTCCAGGTACTCACCGGCGCGGCGCCAGTCCACCATCAGGCGCTGTGTTGTTGCCAGCGAGCGCAGGGGGACAATGATGAAGGGCAACCCGGTGGAGACGGTCTGGATGGGGACATCGTCGGCAATTTCCTCAAGCTTCAGCCCGGTGGCGCTGGCCACGGCTTGCCTGTCGTGCAGCGGGCCAAATTCTGGATCGCGCTGCCGCATCTCGCCAAAGGCTGGCTGTCCGGGCTGGTCCTCAAAGCGCACCGGAATCTTGCCCACCTTAAGGTCGAGCGCCACTTCCGGCGCGCCACTCGAGGCGCGCCGCACGAAGGCAGTGCCCAGGGTGGGATGGCCGGCGAAGGGCAGTTCTTCGCGCACGGTAAAAATCCGCACCTGCACGCCGCGTTCCCGCTCCACCGCCGGGTCGCGGGGCAGGATGAAGGTAGTCTCCGAAAGATTCATCTCCCGGGCCAGAGCCTGCATTTCGTCGCCGCTCAGGCCGCGGGCATCGGGGAAAACGGCCAGGGAGTTGCCCTCCAGGGCGGTTGCAGTGAAAACGTCCAACTGCAGCAGGGAAAAACGCCGGGGCGGCTGAGTCATGCCATCTTGCTCCTCGATGCGGTATTGGCCATATGGATGTGCGGCCCGGCCGATTGACACAACTTTTCCGCCCCGCTTATCCTGAATGACGTATGAGGCACTCTACCCCCCGCCCGATAGCGACGTGTTGTTGTTGTCGCCGCGCGCCGGTGGGGGAGTAGCCCGCAAGCAGGTTCTACAACCCACCCCGGCTCGGGCTGCGCGGGTGGGTTTAGTTTTGCGTTCTCTTCTCACCCGGTGCACCTGAAACTTCGGTTGTGGTTGTGAGTCCCTGGCAGCAAGGCCAACATCCAATTGACGACATCAGGAGACGAAAATGAGCCCAGAAACCACAGAAACCAGCAGACTTCCCCGCATCAATGAGCCGGCGCCGGATTTTGAAGCCAAGTCCACGCACGGCATGATCCGCCTCAGCAATTACACCTCCAAGGGCAAATGGGTGATGCTGTTCTCCCATCCTGCCGACTTCACCCCGGTCTGCACCACCGAATTCATCGAGTTCGCGCGCCGCAATCCCGACTTCGAGAAGCGCAACGTGCAGCTCATCGGCAACTCCATTGACAGCGTTTACTCCCACATCGCCTGGGTGCGCAACATCGAGCAGCACACCGGAGTGAAGGTACCCTTCCCCGTGATTGCCGACCTCGATCAAAAGGTGGCGCGCGCCTTTGGTATGGTGCACGAAGCGGTGAGCGACACTGCCGCCGTGCGCGCCGTCTTCTTCATTGACCCCAAGGGCATCATCCGCGCTCTGCTCTATTACCCGCTCTCGCTGGGGCGGAACGTGGACGAACTGCTGCGCGTTTTCGATGCGCTGCAGACCGCCGATGCCAACGGGGTGGCCACCCCCGCCAACTGGCGTCCGGGCGAAGCCGTCATCGTGCCCGCTCCCCTCACCCAGGCCGACGCGGAAAAGCGCGCCGGCTCCAAGGAGTTCGAGGTCACCGACTGGTATCTCTCCAAAAAGAAGCTGGCGGCCGCGGCCGACTAGGGCTCAAGCCAACGTTATGAATCTGCGGCACGGTTCATCCGTGCCGCTTTCTTTTTCTATCCAGGAGTGCCCCAAGTTGCCCTAACATGTGGGGCAACCGATAGAGACGCCTGTGACCGTACATACAGCCACGTCAACTGACCAAAAGAAGGAGGTGACGGACACACCGGCCCCGGTATACACGGTGCTCTATGACGGGCAGTGTGAAATTTGCCAGGCGGGCGTGTCCTGGCTGCGGCTCCTTGATCGCAAACGCCAAACAAACTGCCTTCCGCTCAGCACGGAAGCACTTTCCGCGTTCGGTGACCGCCTCAGGATGGAAGATTGTCTGCGACAGTTGCACGCGGTCACACCCCACGGCCAGATTTATGTTGGGTGGGACGCGGTCACGTGCCTGGCGCGCCTGTGCCCCTCCACCTGGCTCGTCGGCGTCCTGGGACAGGTATTCCCATTTCGCAGCGTCGGGCGGCTGATCTATGGCTTCGTGGCCGCCAACCGATATTCGCTCAGCAAGTGCCGTGGCGGCGCTTGCCGCGTCGTCAAACCAGAAACTGTGCGGCGGCAGGCCCGCCTAGGTGCATTCTGGTCCTGTTACACTTTGGGGTTTTTCATGCGCTTGCCGCTGGTTCTGTGGGCGGGAATGATGGCCGCGGCGCAAAGGGCCAATATCTTTACCCGTACCTGGCACAAGAAGCTGGAGTTGCTAGACGGCAAACTGACAATTCTCTTTTTGAATGGGACATTGCCCAACGCAGTTCCGCTGCTTTTTGGAGAGCTGTTCACAGCCGTGCTGTATGACGGAATCGCTGTTGACCCAGGGTCGCCCAAAATGCGGCGCTCGCTGGTCCGACATCTGCGGCAGTTAAAACCCAAGATCGCTAAGATTGTCGCCACTCATGCCCATGAGGAGCACGTCGGCAACTTGAACTGGCTGTCAGAAGCCACCGGCGCTGCCATCCATCTTTCGAAAATGAGCGCGCGCTTTCTTACTCCTTTCAGAAAGCTCCCGTGGGTGCGCGCGGCCATCATCGGGCAGCCGCCGGACCTGAAAGAACCGTTCTTCTTGCTGGGAGAGACTCTCGACACTGCCTCCGGAAGCCTTCAGGTGATCGCCACCCCTGGTCACTGCGACGACCACATTGTTCTCTATGATCCGGAAGAGAAGGTGCTGCTTGCCGGCGATGCTTTCATGGGAAGCTACTTTGCCACCCCCAATCCGGATGTGGACAGCCGCAAGTGGCTCACCAGCCTGGAACGGCTGATGGAACTCGACATCGAGATTCTGGTCGAAGGACACGGACACATCCATACCTTGCGTAGCGACATTCCGGATTTTCCCGGCGTGGTGATGCGGCAGGATCCGAAGAAGGCAATCGCGCTGAAGCTGGAATACCTGCAATGGCTGCGGGAGCAGATTGAAGCCGGCATAGAAGAGCGCTTACCACTCCGGGTCATCGAAGCAAGCTGTTTTCCGTGGGGGCGGCGGAGCTCCTGGGAGAGTTGTGCGACGGATGAATGCATCCGCCTGCTGAGCCTCGGTCACTTCTCCCGAACCGAACTCGTACGCAGCTTTGTGCGCGGCGATTCCGACCAGCTGCCCACCATCTTCGAGGTGCGCCTGCACACTGGGAAATAGGTGCCGCTTTGTTTCGATTGACAGCCCCCTCAGAAGATGACCTTCGCCGCTTTGTCTCAAAGCAGCAGGATTCTAAGTTCTCTTACCCTGAGGTCGGCGCATCGGCTGCAACGCTGCCCAAGCGCTACAACGTGGATCACAACCGTATTCAGCTCGGAAGCGGCCGGAATACCTGGGAGCGAGCCGTCGAGGCGACCCGCGCGTGGACGATGTTCGACATCTCCTGGCTGCGGGTGTTCCCAACGAAGGCTCCAATACAATCCGGAACCACGGTTGCCGTTTGCGCTCGCCATCTCGGAATTTACTCACTGAACGCGTGCCGCATCGTTTATGTGGTAGAAGAGGATGGCCCTGTTACTCGCTATGGCTTCGCCTACGGCACATTGATCGAACATGCGGAGCGCGGGGAAGAGCGCTT
>JBLMXE010000020.1:0-3439 GCA_050257615.1 Chlamydiota bacterium
TTTCTACCGGCTATGAACAATCCCATCCTGGTATTCACGCAACCCGGCTGACCGCCTTGCCAAACGGTAAAGGCCTACCTCTCGGCGAGAGGTATCGAGTTTGAAGAGCGCGACGTCAGCCTTGACCCCAACGCGGTGCGAGAATTGGTTGAGACCTACCAGAGCCGCTCCACGCCTACCCTGGTGATTGGCCAGGAGGTGATGATCGGCTTTGATCCGGAGCGCCTCGACGAACTTCTTGCCGGCTAAAACCCACTCTATTCGCGGGTACCTCTACATCGCCGCCGCCGCACTGTGCTTTGGCATCTCCGCCAATCTCGGGCGGGCGGCGTTTACGGGACGCCTGCCGGCTGCAGGCCGGGGATGGAGTTCCATTGATCCGCTCATCCTGGCGCAGACCCGCACCACGTTCTCCCTGCTGCTGCTGGCGCCGTTCTTGCGGTGGCGGCGGGGGCGTGCAGGCATGGTCCTGCCGGGGGCCGATTTGGCACGCTGCCTGGTATTGGGCGTGCTGGGCGTGGCCGCTTCCAATTACTTTTACTACTTTGCCATTCAGAAGACGACGGTGGCGACGGCTATCATTGTGCAATACACGGCGCCGGTGTGGGTGCTGCTGTACATGGTGGTGCGGGGACGGCAGCGGGCCAGCGGCCAGCGCGTGGGCGCGGTGGCTCTAGCGGTTGCCGGCAGCGCCCTGGCTATCGGCATCGTGGGCAGCGGGCGCTTCCACGTGGACAGGGCAGGGGTGGCGGCAGCGCTAGTGGCGGCCTTCGCGTTTGCTTTTTACAACGTCGGCGGACACGATGTGCTCTCACGCCATGATCACTGGCGCACCCTCACGTATGTGCTGCTGGGGGCGGCGCTGTTCTGGCTGGTGGTGAATCCGCCCTGGAAGATCGCTGCGGTGCGCTACTCTGCGGGAGAATGGCTCTTCCTGCTGCTGTTCGCCGTGGTATCGGTGCTGGTGCCCTATCTGTTTTATTTTGCCGGCCTGCGCCACCTGGATGCCACCCGCGCCATTGTCACCAGTTGCCTGGAGCCGGTGTTCTCGATTGTGATCGCGGCCCTGGCCCTGGGAGAGCTGGTGCGGCCGCTGCAAGTGGCGGGAATTGCGCTGGTCCTGCTGGCCACCGTGCTGGTGCAACTGCCCAGCGCCACCGATGCGGAGTCCGCTATTCTAGAACCGATTGAATAGCGAACCCCGCCTTGCAGACGCGAGAGAGAAGTTCTATTTCAGAGCGAAGGAATGGGCGCTGCGCAAGGCGGCCTTTGCGGGCCGCAGCGGCGACGCGACCTTCATCTGCTCCCAGTCGTAGGCAAATTCCTTGCCGCAATCCAGGCAGACCACGTAGGTGCCGGTGGCGCTGGCGGCCGCCGAGCGCTGTTTCAAAATCTTGCTGCTGATAGGAAAGCTGTAATGGCGATGACGGCAACCGAAGAAGACATCCCACAGAGCCGAGAACAGATCCCGCAGAACTGAGAACATATCCCTACCCCCTGGCCGGGACGCACGACCACAGTCACTGGGCCTACAGAACCTTTCAGCTACTTAGATTCAGCTCTGCGGCAAAAAGTTTCGAAACTCGCAACAGGGCGTGGAAACCGTTGCAGGATGGGCATCTAGGGACAGGTCAACTCGATAGACCCGTATCTCGTTCTGCGAAGCATCCCGCGCGCAGTTCCGAGGCCATCAACACCGCGCGCGAGATCCTTCAAGGCTGAAGCCGCTCAGGATGACGCTACCATTAGATCGAGTGGCTAATTCGGTAGCGCCCAATTTTGGTGAACTACAAATCGCGCCGGCTGAAGCGGCGGATGGCGAAAAGCAGGGCCAGCGCAGTGTACGCGGCGGCATAGGCCACCATGGCGAAACTGGGCAGGGAAGCGGAGCTGAAGGGAGAGAAATTGAGCACACCGGCCAGAGGCGACTGCATATCATGCGCCGCACGCCGCCAGAGCGCCTCGCTGGGCATGATCACGCTGGCAACAATTCCCACGTAGACGGCGCTGCTGGTGTTGGTGACGGCGCCAATCTGCTCAATCCAGCCACCCAGGAAGGCCAGTCCGACCAGGCCCAGTGCCAGCACCCCGTTGGTCAGGGTGGAGTAATGTGTTCCGAAAAGGAAGGTGAGCGAAAGCAGCAGCACGCTCTCCAGCCACATCAGGGCGAAACCCTGGGGCAGGTTGCGGGCGGTCACGTGAGCCATGGCGTAGGTGATGGCATTAACGCCGCCGACCAGGAGCGCGAGGTAGGCGGTCATCATGGCGGTAAAGCCCAGCCATTTGCCCAGCACAATCTGCCAGCGCGGCAGCGGTTTGGTAGCCACCGCCTGAATGGTGCCGGAGGCGATTTCGCCGGAAAGCGTGTCCACGGAGACCAGCACCGTCATCACCACCGTGAGCAGGTCAATGGCATAAAGCCCAACCATCAGCATGGCGCCGGGGACTTGCTTCAGCAGGATGGGGTTCATTCCGCGGGATGCCAGCTCTTTCATCTGATAGTGCAGGCCGGTGCCGAACAGCGCCAGGAAAGCCAAGCCGGCGGCCAGCGCCATCCACAGGATCCGCTTGCGCGCGGCCTCGCGGAAGGTTACGCCGGCCATGATCCAGATGCCCATCATAGGCCTCCATCACTGCCCACGATTTCCAGGAAGCGGTCTTCCAGCGACTGGCGCTGAGGTGTGAACTCGTAAACCTCGGCTCCCCGGCTCACCAGGTGGCGCAACACAAGGGGCAGGGCGTCAGGCGAGGAAACGGACAAGGTCAACTGGTGATCCTGCATGGCCACCGACGATGCCCACTGTTCCACGCCGGCCGCCATTTCCGCGGTCAGATTAGCGGCACGCACCAGCACCGTAGTCTGCTCTTCCAGCAGACTGTTGAGTTCGCGAGTTTCAACCACCTCGCCGTGCTTGATGAAGGCCACGCGGTCGCAGGTGACTTCGACTTCGCTAAGCAGGTGGGAATTCAGCACCACAGTAGCGCCGCGCTGGCGCTGCGCCTTAATGATGTCGCGCACCAGGCGGCGGCCGGCGGGATCGAGGCCAGAGGTGGGCTCATCCAGAAAAATCAGTTCGGGATCGTTGAGCAGAGCCTGCGCCAGGCCGATGCGTTGCAGCATGCCCTTGGAAAAATCGCGCAGCCGCTTGCCGGCATGTTCTGTGAGGCCGACCAGATCGAGCAGTTCCGGAATTTTCTGCCCGACGCTGGCGCGCGACATACCGTAGAGGCGTCCATGGAGGCGCAGCAATTCCGTGGCGCTTAGCCAGTCGTAAAAGCGGAAGTGTTCGGGCAGGAAGCCAATCTTGCGGCGTGTGCGCACGTCGCCCGCAGGGTGCCCCAGAACCATAGCTTGGCCGCGCGTGGGTGTGACCAGACCGAGGAGCATTTTGAGGGAGGTGCTTTTGCCGGCGCCGTTGGGTCCCAGGAAGCCGAAGAT
>JBLMXE010000021.1:0-2696 GCA_050257615.1 Chlamydiota bacterium
TCCTACACCGAGCAGGCGCTGGCGCTGATAGCCGGCGGCGTGGACATCCTGCTGATCGAAACCTGCCAGGACCTCCTGCAGGCCAAGGCAGCGCTAGTAGGGGTGTTTGAGGCATTACGCCAGTCCGGCAAGCAGTTGCCGGTAACGGTTCAAGTAACGCTGGAAGCCACGGGGACCATGCTGCTGGGCACGGAGATTGGGGCGGCGCTGACCACGCTGGAGCCCTTCGAGGTGGACGCCATCGGCCTGAACTGCGCCACCGGGCCGCGAGAAATGAATGACGCGGTGCGCTACCTGAGCGTCAACTCGCCCAAGCAGGTTTCGGTATTGCCCAACGCGGGGCTGCCGCAGAACGTGGGCGGGCATGCGGTGTACAAGCTCACGCCGGAGGAACTGGCGGAATATCACAAGCATTTTGTCGCCGATTACGGGGTGCGCATCGTGGGGGGCTGCTGCGGCACCACGCCCGAGCACCTGAAGGCGGTGGTTGCAGCCGTGAGCGGCGTAGAGCCGGCCAAACGCGAGCTCAAGCCCACGGCGGCGGCGGCCAGCGCCTACACCATGGTGCCGCTGGATCTCGATCCCAAGCCTCTGGTAGTGGCCGAAGAAATGAACACGACCACGCAGAAGGCGGCCTTCCGTGAGTTGGTGCGGAACAGGAAATACGACGACATCCTGGCCGTGGCCAAGCGCCTGGTCAGCGAAGGCTCGCACATGCTCGACTTGTGCTGCGCCATCGTGGGCGAGGACGAAAAGGGCTACATGAGCTCGGTGCTGGAGAAGATTGCCACCCGCGTGCCGGCGCCGGTGCTGATTGATTCCACCGAAGCTGACGTGGTGGAGGAGGCGCTGAAGCGCATTCCGGGCAAGCCCATCATCAATTCCATCAACCTGGAGGATGGGGAGAAGCGCACCTCGAAAGTTCTGCCCATGGCCAAGCGCTACGGCGCGGCGGTAATCGCGCTGACCATTGACGAAGATGGCATGGCGCTAACCGCGGAGAAGAAGCTGGCCATCGCCAAGCGCATTTACGAGCTGGCCACGAAGAAGTATGGCGTGCGACCGGCGGACCTGATTTTCGACGCTCTGACCCTGCCAATTTCAACGGGCCAGGAAGAATACCGCACGGCCGGCATCGAGACCTTGCAGGGCATCAAGCGCATCAAGCAGGAACTGCCGGAAGTGAAAACACTGCTGGGCGTGAGCAACATTTCCTTCGGCCTGGAGACCTACGCTCGGCGGGTCCTGAACAGCGTCTTCATGCACGAGGCGGTGAATCATGGCCTCGACATGGCCATCGTCAACTATTCGAAAATCTATCCGCTGTACAAGATTCCGGAAGAAGAAATTGAACTGGCGCGCAAGCTGATTTTCCGCGACCAGTCGGCGGGCGACCCGCTGGCCAACTACATGGCCTACTTCGCCAAGCGCGGCGGGCAGAAGGAAGAGAAGGCCACGGCCGAGGTGGAGACGCTCTCCATCGAGGACAAGCTGAAGTACGCCATCATCCGCGGCGAGAAGGCCATTGGCGATGGTGCGGGGCGGCGCTCCCTTGAACAATTACTTGAAGAAGCGCTGGCGCAGTACACGCCGCTGGACCTGATCAACAACGTGCTGCTGGACGGGATGCGCACGGTGGGCGAGCTGTTTGGCGCGCGCAAGATGCAGCTGCCTTCGGTGCTGGACTCAGCTTCGGTGATGAAGCAGGCGGTGGCCTATCTCGAGCCCAAGATGGAGAAGAAGGCGGGCTCGCAGAAGGGCACTCTGGTGCTGGCTACGGTGAAGGGCGACGTCCACGATATCGGCAAGAACCTGGTGGACATCATTCTGAGCAACAACGGCTATCGGGTGGTGAACCTGGGCATCAAGCAGCCGGCCGATACGATTATCCAGGCGGCGCAGGAACACAAGGCGGACGCCATCGGGCTGAGCGGGCTGCTGGTGAAGTCCACCCTGGAGATGAAGTATGTAATCCAGGACCTGGAGCGGCAGAAGCTCGAGTTTCCGGTCATCTGCGGAGGCGCTGCGCTGACCCGCAAGTACGTGGAGGATGACCTGCGGCGCGAGTACTCGAACGCCGTGTTCTACGCCGACGATGCCTTCGGCGGGCTGCACATCATGGAAGACCTGATCGGCCAGAACGGCGGGCGGGAGAAGCGCCTGGCCGAAGGGCGCACGGTGAAGGAGTTTGCCAAGGCGGCCGCGGGAGCCTCTGCGGCTGATCCTGCGCCCGAGGTGGTAGAGCGCAGCCCGGTAGTGACAGATGCGCCCAGTATTCCGGCGCCCCCGTTTTACGGTGCGCGGGTGAAGCGCGATTACGATTTGCGCGAAGTGTTCCGCTACATTAACGAGACCGCTCTGTTCAAAAATCAGTGGCAGCTCAAGACGGCGTCGCAGGAAGATTACGTCCGCCTGGTCAAGGAGAAGTTTCGGCCAATCCTTAAAGAATTGCAGGAAGAAGTGATCGCCAGCGGACTGTTCGAGCCCAAGGCGGTGTATGGGTATTTTCCGGCTCAGGGGGAGGGGAACGATCTTATAGTGTATGAACCCCCAGCCGAGCTGCGCTCGGCCGGACAGCCGGGGGCGGCTGTCCCCACGCAGGCACAGCCGAGGGCGGCTGTCCCCACGCAGGCAGTGGCAAGAGAAATTCTGCGGTTCACTTTTCCGCGGCAGAAGGAAGGGCGGCGGCTGTGCCT
>JBLMXE010000022.1:0-26136 GCA_050257615.1 Chlamydiota bacterium
GAGAATCCGGCGTTTGCCGGCCCGCCGCGCCCGCGGGAGAGCGATGCCGACAAGCGCAAGCTGCGGCTGGTGGATGCCTTTCGCGGCCACCTGAACGTGCAGCTGGTGCCGCGCACGCGCATGCTGCTGGTGGGCTTTGAAAGCTCCCACCCCGCGCTGGCGGCGCAGGTGGCCACGGCTCTGGTCAACAACTACGTGGATTACAACTTCCGCGAAAAATACGACGCCACGCGCCAGGCCTCGGGCTGGATGGAAGAGCAGCTGGACGAACTGAAAGCCAAAGTAGAGAAATCGCAGCAGGCGCTGGTGGAATACGAGCGGCAAAACCAGATCGTGAACACCGGCGACAAACAGAACGTGCTGGAGCAGATGCTGTCGGAAGTAAGCCGCGACCTGACCAACGCCGAAAGCGAGCGCATTCAGAAGGAGTCGGTCTACCGGCAGGTGCTGGCCAACCGCGGGCTTGAGGCGGAGCTGGCGCACAGCGAACTGCTGCAGAAGCTGGAAGAAAAGGCGGCGGAGCTGCGCGGGCAGCACACGGAAGTACGGTCCCAGTACGGGCCCAAGTTTCCCCGCGCCCTGCGCCTGGAGCAGCAGCTGGCGGAATATCAGGGGCAGATCACGCGCGAGCAGAACCGGGTGCTGGAGCGGTTGCGCAACGATTACAACGCTGCCCGCAGCCGGGAGGAGCTGGCGGCGCAGGCCTTCGCCCGCCAGAAAGAAGAGCTGGGCAAGCTGAACCAGCTGCTGGTGCAGCACAACATCTTGCAGCGGGAGTTTGAAAGCAACCAGCAGCTCTATCAGAGCCTGCTGCAGCGGCTGAAGGACGCCACCGTATCGGCGGGCCTGCGTTCCACCAACATCCATGTGGTGGACAGCGCCCTGCCGCCCACCGTTCCCATCCGGCCGCGCAAGGCTTTGAACATCGCCCTGGGCCTGGTGGCCGGACTGGTGCTGGGAGTGATGGGCGCCTTCGCCCAGGAAGGCCTGGACCGCTCGGTCAACTCCGCCGACCAGATCGAGAGCCTGCTGTTCGCGCCCGCCCTGGCGGTGATCCCGCTGGACCGCTCCTCGCGGGCGGCGGCGCACGGGCTGATGGAGAAATGGCAGAACCGGCAGCCGCGCAACGCCCTGCGGGGCAAAGTGGCGCTGACCGTGGTGCATCGCCCCAAATCGGTGCTGGCCGAATCCTACCGCGCGCTGCGCACCGCAGTGCTGCTCTCCAGCACGCCGGGCGCGCCCAAAACCGTGCTGGTCACCAGCGCCCACATGGGCGAGGGCAAAACCGTAACCGCGCTGAACCTGGCGCAGGCGATGGCCCAGCGCAAGGGGCCGGTACTGATCATGGATTGCGACCTGAGGAAGGGGAGCGTGGGCGGGGCGCTGGAAATCAGCGCGGAAAAGGGGGTAAGCACGGTTCTGACCGGTACCCACAGCCTGGAGGAGGCGGTGCAGCAGTATCCGCTGCAGCCCAATCTGTGGGTGCTGCCCTGCGGGCCGGTGCCGCCCAATCCCGCCGAACTGCTGGGCTCCGACAGCATGGCGGAACTGTGGAGAGAGCTGAGCGGCCGCTACGAACACATCATTATTGATTCCCCGCCGGTGCTGCTGGTGACGGATGCGACCATCCTCTCCAGCCTGGCCGACGGAGTGATCCTGGTAGCGGAGAGCGGCAAGACGCCGCGCGCCGCCCTGCTGCGCACGCGCCGGATACTGGACGATGCCGGAGCGCGGATTCTGGGGGTGGCGCTAAACAAGCTGGACCAGCGGCGCGGCGGCTACTACGACTACGGCTATTACCGCTACGGCTACCACCACTACGGGGAATACGGTTATGGCAGCAGCGCCCAGCGTTAGAGCACAGCGAGGGTGCGGGCTTTCAGAGTTGCCGGCAGCGGCACCGGGCCGGCGGGAGTTTTCTCTGCGCGGCCGCGGGCGCGCCGCCTTCTTCCTGCTGGCCACCTTCGTTCCCGGCATCTGGCTGATGGCGCTGACGGCGCGGGCGGGCCTGGCAGGCACCTGGGGAGAGTCGTGGGAGCCGCGGACCATCGAGCGCGCGGTAGCGCTCGATGGCGGCAACGCGCAACTGCATTTCAATCTCGGAACAGCTTATCTGTGGGCGGAGGGCGGCAACCCGGAAGCGGCGGTCGCGGAACTGCGCGCCGCCACCCGCCTCAACCCCAACGCGGCCGCCTACTGGGCCGCCCTGGCCAAGGCCTGCTACGCCGCCGGAGAGGGGGAGTGCGCAGGCCAGGCCTGGGAGCGCGCCGCGCGGCTCAGCCCGGCGAATCCCGGGATGGCCTGGGAGGCGGCGCTCTACTACACGGTAAGCGGGCCGCCGCCGGCAAGGTGGCGTCATTTTCGCCGGCTGCTGCGCCTCCAGCCGGAGCAGGCCACGCGGGTGTTTGATCTGCTGCTGGGCGCCGGGGATGCTCCCGAAACCATCTGGCGGGAACTGGCGGACTCCGCCGGCGGGAGGGTGCGGCTGGCTTTCCTGAGCTCGCTGGCAGGCCACGCCCAGTTTCCGGCGGCAGAAAGATTCTGGGGTGAAGTGGCGGCCGCGCCCGGCCAGCTGCCGCTGGCCGCCGCCCTTGGCTACGTAGAAGATCTCTTGCGCCGCGGCCACTACCGCGCCGCCGGGCAGGTGTGGAGCCATCTGCAGCGCACCGGAGCGGTGGCAGGCGCGAGCGCAGATAGCCTGGTATTCAACGGCGGCTTCGAGCAGCCGCCGCTGCCCGCGGGTCTGGACTGGCACTTGCCGCCGCAAAGATATCTGGCTGCGGATTCTGCCAGCCCGGTGGCGCACAGCGGAAAGCGCGCCCTGCGCCTGGAGTTCACGGTGCCGGAGAACGCCGAGTATGAGCCCGCCTACCAGTTTGTTCCGGTAGCGCCAGGGCAGAGTTACACGCTCTCCGCCTGGGTGCGCAGCGAAAACATCACCTCCGACAGCGGGCCGCGGCTGCGGGTGGAGGATCCGCAATGTCCCGCCTGCCTCAGCCTGGCCAGCGCGGGCACGGTGGGAACGCAGAGCTGGCAGCGGGTGGAACTGCAGTTTGCGGCCCCGCCGGCGGTGGAGATGGTCCGGCTGTCGCTGTGGCGGCCGCGCAGCCGTTCTTTTCCTATGGAGATCAGCGGGCAGTTCTGGCTGGACGACGTAAATTTGCAGCCCTCGAGCGCCGCCTCAACCGTGGCAAGCGCGCCCCTGCCATGATGGATTTTTCTCCTTTTCGGGACGCGGTTGAGAGCCGGGGCGAGCTTGCTTTGCGACCGCTGCTGGCCCTGCTGATGGCGGCGCCGCTGGCCTTTGGCGCGGTACTGAGCTGGAGCTGGGCGGCGATGAATATCCTCATCGTGATGCTGGCGCTGGTGTGGGCGGTGGAGCGGGTACGCCGGGGATGGGTAACGGTGGTGTGGTCGCCGCTGCTGTTGCCGGCGCTGCTGCTGCCGCTGCTGGCGGTGGCGCAGATGCAGGCGGGGCAGACCCTGGACGCAGCGGGCACGCGCGAAGCCGCCCTGAAGCTCAGCGCCTGCGCCGTGCTCTTCTTTCTGAGCTTGCAGTGTTTTTCCGCCACCGGGACAGGGCGGTGGCGGCGGGCGGGCCTGGCGATCGCGGCTTACGCTTTTGCCCTGGCGCTGTTTGCCATCATCCAGTTCTTCGCCAGCCCGGGGGCGCTCTACGGCCTGGTGCAGCCGCGCTGGGGGGGCTACATTTTCGGTCCCTACGTGAACCACAACAGCTATGCCGGGCTGATGGAGATGCTGATCGCCCTGGCCGCGGGGCTGGGATTCAGCCTGCGCCGCGGCCATCCGGCCAGGCCTTTTGTTCTGTTTGCAGTACTGATCTGCCTGGTCTCGGTGCTGCTCTCGGGCTCACGCGGGGGGGTAATCGCGCTGGCCGCAGAATTTGCCCTGTTCACGGCGGTGATGCTGGCGGCGCGGCCGGCAGGGCAGGCGCGCCGGCGGGCGCTGATGCCGGTCCTGATTCTGGCGGTGCTGGCGGGCGCATCGTTTTTCTGGCTGGATCCGGGCCGTGTGTGGCAGCGCTGGCAGCAACTGGCGGAGGCGCGCGAGCTGACTGCGGACGACCGGGCGCGCATGAGCGCGGATGCGCTGCGCCTGGCGCGCGCGCACCCAGCCTGGGGCGTGGGGCTGGGCGCCTTCGCCACCGCCTATCCCGCCTACCAGACGGTGGTCACCGAACAGATGATTGACTACGCGCACAACGATTACGCCCAGTTTCTGGCGGAGGGCGGCGCCGGCGCCGGCATCCTGCTGCTGATTTCGCTGCCGGCATTTTTCTGCCTGGCCTTCCGCCGCCTGCGCCGGCAACTGGAAGAGCCTGGGGGCTGGCTGCGGCTGGGGGCGGCGGTGGGTGTATGCGGCCTGCTGCTGCACAGTCTGGTGGACTTCAACCTGCACATTCCCGCCAACGCCGCCTGGTTCACCCTCTGCGCCGCCTGGGCAGTGGCGCCGGGGCAGAAGGGGCAGGGCTAAGTGACGGGTTTTGGCTTGCGCTGCGAATCCTTCCGCCAGGGCGCCATCCTGTCTTCCGCCTTCAGCGTGGGGGCCAAGGCGATTGCCTTCCTGGTCAACCCCGCCATCGCCCTCTATTTCGGGGCGGGCACCCGCACCGACGTGTACTTCTTCTGTCTGACCACGACGGGAGTGGCAGCGGGCTTTCTGGCCAGCCTGAACAGCAGCGTGGTAATTCCCCAGGCCACGCACCTACTGGTGAAGAAGGGAGCGGCCGCGGCACAAGGCTTTCTGAACGTGTTCCTGCTGGGGTATTGCGGCCTGGCGCTGGTTTTCGCGGCCGCGGCTATGGCCTGGCCGGTTGGGGCAGTGGCCCGCATCTCCCAGTTTGCCCCGGCGGCCCTGGCCGAGCATGGGCTCATGATCCGCTGCTTCGCCGCGGTCTTCTGCCTGATGACGGTTTCCACCCTGCTGTCCGACATTCTGTTCTCTTATCAGTACTTCACCCTGCCCATGATGTGCTCGGGGGGAACCAGCGCCCTGTCGCTGGCCATGCTGGTGGCGCTGCACGGCAAGCTCGGCCTGCTGTGCGTTCCGGCAGCCCTGCTGGCGGGGCAACTCATCCAGGTGGTGCTGCTCGTGACCTTGATGAAGCGCGCGCTGGGCTGGCGCTTCTCGCGGCAGGCACTGCGGGAAGCGGCCGCCATCCGCAAGGATCTGTCGCTGGCCTGGCTGGGCAACGCCACGAGCTCGCTGAATTACTATCTGCCTTCGCTGCTGCTGAGCGGCCTGGCCCCGGGAACCCTGACGGCGCTGGCCTACGCCCAGAGCGCCGCCAGCATTCCCGACACGCTGGTGACGCGGCAGTGTTCGGCGGTGACCGGCATCAAGCTGAATCTGCTGTGCGCCCGGCGCGACTATGCGAATGTGAACCGGGTGTTCGTGACCACCGCCGAGTTGCTGCATTTCCTGCTGATTCCCGCCGCCTGCCTGATGGCCCTGTTCAGCCGCGACATCATCAGCGTGCTCTTTGCCCGGGGCGCCGCCTCGGTCGCGCCCGCCACCCTGCAACTGAGCGCCACGTTCCTGGCTCTGCTGGCCTTCATGGCGCCGCTCAACGCGGTCAACACGCTCGCGGCGCGGCTGTTCATGGCCGACCGCAAAGTCTCTCTGGGCACCTCTTACCAGATCGTATCCAATGTGGCGCTCAGCGCGGTCATGTGGGTGATGGTTCATTATTTCGGCGCCGTGGGCTATCCCATTTCCCTGCTCGCCATTTACGCCGGGAGCATAGTTGCGGCGCGCTGGATCTTCGCCTGGCAATATCCCTATGTAGGCTATGAAACGGTGCTGCGGACCCTGCTGGCACTCTTTTTGGCCAGCGCGTGCGTAGCCGCAGCTGTTTACGGAATTGTGCTCTTACTGCCGCGCCCGCCACAGCTGCTGAAACTTGGCGTGGCCAGCCTGCTGTTCGGCGCATTCATGCTCGCCCTCAACTTTCGCTGGCGTTTCTGCGATGGCGTGGAATCCATTCTGCGCGCGACGGTGGGCGCGCCGCGGGCGGGTGCGGGCACGGCCCAGGCATGAGGCCATGAATCTGCTCCAGTCCACAGTGCGGAAGATTCGCACGGCAGGGCAACTGGTCGCCGCCCGGAACTGGTCAACGCTTTGGGAAGCGGTGCCGCGCAATCTCAGTCCTTATGATTTCTCCAGCGTGCCCCTGGCGGAGCTGGGGCTGGATCCGTCTGCCGCCTGCCACCACTCCCCCTCCGACCGGCGGGAGTTGCGCGCCTTCCTGCGGCAGATTCGGATTACGGCCGCAGACTCAGTGGTGGACATTGGCTGCGGCAAGGGGGCGGCATTAGTGGCCCTGTCGCGCTTCCCCTTTGGCCGCATCGCCGGCGTGGACATTTCTGCCGGCCTGCTGCAAGCCGCCCGGGACAATGCCCGCAAGGCTGGCATTCACGTGGACTTGTGGTGCCTAGACGCGAGGAGTTTTACTGACTTCGACAGCTTTACTCATGTCTACATGTACAATCCATTTCCCGCCTGCGTCATGCAGTCTGTGCTGCGCAACATCACAGCCGCCATTGAGCGCTCGGGAAATCCGTTCTGGATCGTGTATCGCAACCCGGTCTGCCACGACGTGATTCTGCAGCACGGCTTCTTGGCGGCCTTCCGCTGGCAGGCAAAGCTGCCCATCGTCGTCTATCACAAGAAGGGCGGGACCGGCCGACTTCTGCTTCGCCCGGCATGAGCTCCGATTAGCCTTTTCGGCAAAGGACCCGGCTATGTTTGTGCGCACTTGCGGACCGCTGCGTATTGCAGAAGTGTGGTTTGAAGAAAGCCCGCCGGCGGGAGCCGACATCGCCATCTGCCGTAATGGTTACCATTTACCTCCGGGAGCCGCCCATGCGGAGACCAGCAGCACGCTGCTTCTCGACCTTACCGCCGACGCTGGCGCCATCCTGCGAGGCTTCAAGCCCGAGTGCCGTTACGAGATCCGGCGGGCTGAAAAAGATGGGGTGCGTTGCGAGTTTCAAGCCGCGCCCGATTCAGCGGCAGTGACGGAATTCTGCCGCTTTCATGACGGCTTTGCCCGCAGCAAAGGCCGGCCTCCGTGCAGCCCAGACCAACTGCAGCGCCTGCGCCGGCAGGGAGCCCTGGCGCTGAGCTGGGCGCTGCCGGCGGCAGGCGATGCTCTGGTATGGCACGCCTACGTGCACTGGGAACGCTACACCCGGCTGCTGCACTCGGCCTCGCGGTTTCGCGAGCAGCAGGAGAGCGCGCAACGCAGTCTGATTGGCCGGGCCAACCGCGCCCTGCACTGGGCCGATGTGCGCGCCTTCCAGGCGCTGGGCTGCCGGACGCTGGATCTGGGAGGCTGGGCCAAGGACAGCGAGGAGCATGCCCGCATCAGCCGGTTCAAGGAAGAATTCGGAGGCCGGCGCGTGGCCCGGTACGACTGCATCGTGGGGCTGACCTGGCTGGGGAGGTGCGCTGTCCGCCTGCAGCGAGTGCGTGGCAGATGGAGGTAACCGCGCCCCCGAGCCGCCGGCAAAATTATGCGTCTGTTTGTCATCACTATCGATACGGAGGCCGACGGCGACCACAGCTGGACGGCCAGAGTGCCGGAGTCTTACGAGAACGTAACCGCGCTGCAGGAGCGTCTCCTGCCGGTGGTCAGCCGGACCGGCGCCCTGCCCACGCTGCTGCTGAACAGCGACATCATGGCCCGAGCCGGGCCCAGCGCCACCTGCGAATACCTGCACCGGGAGTGGGGCTGGGAGCTGGGCACGCATCTGCACGGCGAACTGGTAAACCCGCAACAAACTTATGCCAGCCCGGCCGGCCATAAATTTCGTGAGCTGCAGTGCAGCTACCCGGAGGAGATCGAATTCGCCAAGATGGCCGCGATCACCGCGCAGTTTCGCCAGCGTTTTGGTTTTTCCCCCGCAAGTTTTCGCGCCGGGCGATGGGGTGCAGGCGGGCGCACCTTCCGCATCTGCGCGCAACTGGGATACGAAGCCGACAGCAGCGTGGTACCGGGCCACATTTTTTATGAAGGCAGCGCCGCCGCCGACTTCACCCGCTTTGGTCCCCATCCCTGCCTGCCGGCGAGCGGGGGCGAGAGGCTGGTCGAGGTTCCGGTAACCGTCAGGCCCGGCCGGTGGCAGAGAATTGTGCGGGTGGATCCGCCGGGACACGGGAGGGGAGCGGCAGCGGCCATTGCCGCCGGCCTGGGTTGGCGAATGAGAACCCAGGTTTCGAAACTGACAGCCTCTCTGCGACATACGACCTGGCTGAGGCCTTCTTTTAGCTCCGCGGAAAAGATGATTTCTGTGCTGCGCTGGCTGAAGCGGGAAGAAGGGAGACAGCCGGTAATCGCCAATATGATGTTTCATTCCAACGAAGTCCTGCCTGGCGCCTCGCCCTATACCCGGAGCGAAGCCGATTCCGCCGCCTACCTGTCCGCGGTATCCCAGACCCTGCAGGCAGCGAAGGCGCTGAGCTATGAATTTGCCACTCTAAGGGATGCGGCCAGGGCGGTTTCCCCTCTGCTGGAAGAGTATGCCGAGTTCTAAACCGCTACGCGTGCTGCAGGTAGTCCCGTCATTGCTTCTGGGGGGAGCCGAACATGTCGGAGCATACCTGGGCTGCCAGTTTTCCCAGCCAGGGCAGCCCAGCGTGTGCGCCCTGTACGGGGGGGAGCTAGAGACGCAGTTGCAGCTGCGTGGGGTCTCCTACCGGGTGTTTGAGCCGAAATGGAACAACTGCCGGCACCTCCTGAGATCGGCTCCCGGAGTCAAAGCGTTGCGAGCTTGGCTGCACGGATCATCACCGGCTGCACCCACCTGGGCCGACTCGGTCCGACTGGCGTGCACGTGGCAGCAGCTCTCGACTCTAGACGGCGCTGGCGAATGGCTGGCGGAGATTTTGGAGCGGAACGCATACCATGTGGTGCATTTGCACTCCATGCAATGCGCCGGCTTGATTCCTCTGGCCCGGCAGCGGGCCAGGGCCATCGTATTCGGACATCACAACATTATTTCCCAGCGACACGGACAGGAAGACATCGCGTATCTCATCCGTCAACTTGCGACCGTGGATCGTGTGGTCTGTCCCACCCAGGCCAGCCGGGACGACTTTATTCAGGCAACCGGCTACCCGGCATGCCGAGTTCAGGCCATTCCCAACCCCTCGTTCTTCGCCGGCAGCTGGCGGAGGAAAGAAGCACGATGGCCAGCCTGCCTCGGCACCATATCCAACCTGGGTCCGGCGAAGGGGATTGACATCCTGCTTGCAGCCGGAAAGCTGCTCGCACTGAAAGGCTTGCGCCTGAGGCTGGAGATTGCGGGAGGCGACCCGAAAACGGTTGCTTACTGGCAAGCAGCGGCTCAAGACTCGGGCTGGGAACCGCAGCCTGTCTTCCTTGGACAGTTGAAAACGGCTGAAGAGATTGACGGATTTTACCGCAGGCTGGACGCACTGCTCGTTCCTTCCCGCACTGAAGCCTTCCCCTTGATTCTGGTGGAAGCTCTCTCGCGCGGCCTGCCCGTGGTGGCCTCCGATATTCCTGCTCTGCGCGAAGTTCTGGGCGGCGCCGGGCTGCTATTTCCTGCCGGCGACGCGGCTGTTCTGGCCGAGTGCGTGGAGCGTCTGTACAGCCATCCCACGCTGGCGTCGTCGCTGGCAGCGGCCGGCTTCCGCCTGTGGCAACAAAGGTATACCCCCTCGGTGGTGGCGGACGCCTATAGAGCGGTTTATGCCGAGGCGGTTGACCATGGCGGCGCCGGGGCGGGCGCAATCTCGGGAAAAATCAGCCCTGCCCTGAGGCGGGCGTGAATTAACAAGGGCGCGAATCCGCGCGACTAATCATGAGCGTTCATTTCGAGAAAAGACACGCTAATGCGGGGGTCAGCGTCATCATTCCCTCGCGAGACGGAATAAGAGGCGGCAATGTGGCTCGACTGCTGCGGCAAATCGAGGAACAGAAACTGGCTGACAGCTACGAGCTGCTGCTGGTGATTGGCGAGCATCCCAACGGCCACGCCCGCAATGTGGGAGCGGGCGCCGCCCGCGGGTCCATTCTGGTGTTCATTGATGACGACGCGGTATTGCGCGGCCCGCATGTGCTTGGCCAGCTGGTGGAGTGTGTTCGCATTCCAGAAGTAGGGATGGCGGGAGCTTCGACCCTGGTGCCGGAGCGCTCCAATCGCCTGCAGCGCTGGCTGGCGCGAGAACTGCCGACCGCGAGGTACCCCATCGTTGAAACGGCCACCGATACCCGCGACGGGGCCACACATCTGTGCTGCGCTTTCCGGCGCGCGGTGTGGGACCAACTGGGAGGGGAGAACGACCTGCTGCTGAGCGGCACCGACGTGGACATGCGGGAACGAGTGCGGCGGGCCGGGTACCGGGTGGTGCTGGCTCCCGGCTGCGCCGCCTTCCATCCCCTGCCAGAAACGCTGGGCAGCTATCTGCGGTCGCAGTACAACTACGGGCTAGGGGCGGAAGTTTTCCTGCACGAATGCCCGCACTTCGGAAGGGCCAAAGACCTGTCGTCTGCTTGGGCGGCAACCTGGTATCTGCTGCTGCATATGGGCTGGGCCGGACTCGGCATTTTCCTGGGCCGCAGCGCCCGCGGCCGCTACCGGCTGCACCTTCATCCTCTGCAGGCCATGGGGAGCGTCGCTTACTCGCTCGGATACAGGGCAGGGTTTCATCGTTACATCTCCAGCGGCCTCTATGCGCAGGCGCAAGCACGCGTGCGAAGCCAAGGCTGGGGATGGGACAGCAGTTCTTGAAGCCGCCGGGAACAGTACCC
Organism: Chlamydiota bacterium; assembly: GCA_050257615.1. Lineage (GTDB taxonomy): Bacteria > Acidobacteriota > Terriglobia > Terriglobales > Acidobacteriaceae > JAICWP01. The sequence continues at coordinate 10,802 of JBLMXE010000022.1, forward strand.
ATGGCGCAACTATTGGCGGGCACAGCCGTTGTCTAACCATATTTCCGCTTCGATTCCCTGGCCTGCCTGGAGACCGCCGCATTCCCGTCGGCTGAAAGCCAGCGCCACGCAGCACCTGGAGGCCACCCTTACCGTCTTACTGGCAGGCTCCCTGGGAGCAGGACTGGAACTACTGTGGCAGTTTGCAGCGTCGTCCAGCCATGCCCTCTCCATCCTGCTGGCAGCCGCAGGAGCCAGTCTGGCCTGGCTGGTCTTCCGGAGGATCGCGAATGGCTGGCGGGTGTCCAGAACCTTCCTCGCCTGGGCGTGCCTGCTGATATTTTGCCATGCCCTGGCCGGCCTGCAGGTGACCGACAACCTGCGGCGGCACGGAAGCTGGCTGACTGAGTCCGACGACCGCTGGTACATCACCACCGCATCCGAGTTCAGCCAAGAGCTGCGGTCCGCGGAGGGCTGGAGCGGGTATGTGGGCACGTACAACACGCTGGCTGGCACGAGCAATCCCGGGTATACCGTCCTGCTGGCTCATCTGTTTGCTTTCCTGGACGGCGATGAACGCCTGCAGATCCGGACTGCCCTGGTGGTGAATATTCACAGCGCTCTGCTGGCGTTCGCGATCATCATAAGATTGGCGGGGGTAGCGGGCCGGCGCTGGCTCAAGTTTCTGGGGCTGAGCCTGACCGCAGGATTTGAGATTTTCTATTTTGCGACCACGACGCTGAAAGACAGCGTGGTGCTGCTGGCGCTTTTGCTCGCTCTGTGGGGCGTGCTTGCGGTCGAGGCGCGAAGAAAGTCCATTTTTTCCTGGCTGCTGATCGCCAGCAGCGCCCCGGCTCTTCTCTTCTTGCGGGCAACATTCCTCTTCCTGCCCGCCGGGGCTTTGGCGCTGCTGCTGATACTTTCCCGGCGCCGGCGGCGGTTGCCGGTGCGGCTGCGGGATTTGATTCCCCTGGCGGTGGTGGCGGTGTGCCTGGCCGGCTTCACCCAAACGGAGTGGTACAGCAGAAGCCAGGCGGCTGGTCCCTATGACATCAACAACCTGCGCGAAAGAATGGACCGGACCGAAGGCGCAGGCTACGGGGAGAAAGTGCACCGCCTGCCCGTCATTGGGCCGGTTGTATTCACCCTGATTTCCCCGATTCCGCCCACCCCCAAGAGCCTGGCCCTGGCTTTGGAATTGCACACTTTCTCCCTGGTGGACGTGGCGCGGGGATTAAGCACTGTGGCTACGCTGGTGGTATTAGCCGGCGTCTTTTTGGGCAGCAGGAGCGGCGGACATCGCCTGGACATAACCAGCGCCGTCTTCGCGGCGGTGGCGGGAGCAGCGTTGTTGTTTGCGGCCTACGCCTCCCTCGAAGCCCGGCACAAGCTGGCCAGTACCGCGTCCCTGATTCTAATTTACTCGCGGCAGCGCTACCGTGTCGCTCTTTGAAATATCAGCGGCAGCCGGCGGGCTGGCGGCCGAGCCAGCCTCCATTCGGGTGACCTACTTCCAGCGCCAGCCGCCGGCTTCGGCTTTCAGCATCGAGCGGGTGTTCGCGGCAGTAAGGCAGGCGCTGCCGCGGGATATTTTGCCGGAAGTGCGCATCTGCCCGTTTACCAGTGAAGGCGTGGTCAAGCGGCTGCTGAATCTGCTGGCGGCTCCGGGGCACGCAAGTGGAATCAACCACATCACCGGCGACGTCCACTACCTGGCGCTGGCCTTGCCGGGCCGCCGCACCATCCTGACAGTTCATGACACCGTCGGCCCGCACTGCAGCACGGGCTGGAAGCGTCTGGCGTTGGTGCTGTTGTGGTACCGGCTACCGCTGCGGCAAGTGGCGGCGGTGACGGTGGTATCGGAGTTTTCTCGCCGCGAGCTGCTTCGTTTCTCACGGGTTTCTCCGCAGAAGGTGCAAGTGATTCACGATCCCCTCCCTCCCGGTTTTGCGCCCTATCCCAAGCCTTTCAACACCGCGCGCCCCACGCTGCTCCAGGTGGGAACGCGTCCCAGCAAGAACCTGGGCCGGGTGGCGGAGAGCATGCGAGGCCTGAATTGCCATCTCGACATCATGGGAGGGGTTGGCGAATCGGATCGCCGCCTGCTCGAATCATGCTCCATTTCATATTCCGCCCACGAGCGCCTGACGGACGAAGAAGTCGTTGAGCGCTACCGGAAATGCGACATGGTTGTGTTCGCTTCCACCTATGAAGGATTCGGCATGCCGATTATTGAAGGTAACGCGGTAGGTCGGCCGGTACTGAGCAGCAATATCTGCTCGATGCCCGAGGTAGCAGGCGGAGCCGCCTGCCTGGTGGATCCCTTCGACAGCTCGGCTATCCGGCAGGGCATTCAGCGCATCATGCACGACCGTGCCTACCGGGAACAGCTGATTGCAGCGGGATTCAGGAACGTCCAAAGGTTCCGGCCGGAGCGCATCGCAGCCCAGTACGCCCGGCTGTACCGAGCCGTACGGCGGGGGCGCGCTGACCCCAGTGAGGACGGGGCGGCGGCGAAGACGGGGGTGGCGGCAATTGCAAAAGTGGCCAGACCCGGCATGGCCGCTGCGCAAGCGACTTATGAGTAGCCCAGAAGAGATGCGGCGGGGGGGCGGCCCGCGGATTCTGATTCTGGGCGCGGGCTGCACCGGGCTGGGAGCGGCCTGGCGGCTGCGCGAACTGGGGCATGAGAACTTCCTGGTGCTGGAACAGAATTCCTATCCCGGGGGGCTGGCGGCCTCGTTTGTGGACGGCCAGGGCTTTACCTGGGACCTGGGCGGCCACGTGCAGTTCTCGCATTATCCCTACTTCGACCGGCTGATGGACCGCGCCCTGGGCCAGACCTGGGGGGAGCACATTCGTCGCTGCTACATCTGGGCGCAGAAGAAATTCATTCCCTATCCTTTTCAGAACAACCTGCGACACCTGCCGGCGGAGGAGCTGGCCCGCTGCCTGCAAGGGCTGCTGGCGGCGCAGCACCAGAGGCAGGGTGCGCCCGGCAACTTCCGCGAATGGATTCTGCATTCTTTTGGCGAGGGCATCGCCGATCTCTTTCTCCTTCCCTACAACTTCAAAGTCTGGGCGCATCCCGCCGAAACCATGGACTATCGCTGGGTGGGAGAGCGGGTGGCCACGGTGGACGTGGAGCGGGTGATTGACAACGTGGTATTGGGGCGCGATGACTCGGGTTGGGGTCCCAACCTCCGCTTCCGCTTTCCCACGCGCGGGGGCACGGGAGCGGTGTGGAGAGCGGTTGCGGATCTGGTGGGCGACTCCTTTATCCGCTATCGCATCCGCATCGTCGGCATCGAGGCCGGGCGGCGCATGGTGGTGACCGCCAGCGGCGAACGTTACCCCTACGATGTTCTGATATCCAGCCTGCCGCTCGATGTGATGGCCGGGCTGCTGGGCAAAGCCCGGCTGGTGCAGGCGGCGCAAGCCCTGCAGTACACCACCACCCACGTGATCGGCATTGGAGTGGCGGGGCAGCCGCCCGAGCATCTGGCGCGCACCAGCTGGATGTACTTTCCGGAAGACGACTGCCCGTTTTACCGGGTCACGGTGTTTTCCAACTACTCGCCGGCCAATGTGCCCGACCCGCGGAGCTGCTGGTCGCTGCTGGCGGAAGTTTCGGAATCGCGTTTCCGCCCGGTCAGACGGGCTGGCCTGCGGCGCGCAGTAATCCAGGGGCTACTGTCCACGCACCTGCTGCGCTACCCAGATCAGATTGTCTCTCTCTGGCACCGCCGCCTGGAACGCGGCTACCCGGTGCCGGCGCTGGGCCGCGACCAGCGGCTGGAGTATCTGCTGGCGGAACTGGAAAAGCTCTCCATTTATTCGCGCGGCCGTTTTGGCGCCTGGAAGTATGAAGTGGGCAACCAGGACCACAGCTGCATGCAGGGGGTGGAAGCGGCCGATCGAGTGCTGTTGGGCCAGCCGGAGCTGACCGTATTGCAGCCGCAGCGGGTCAATGCCGTCGCCCGGCCCGAGGGTGGGGCGGCTAAGATGGCTTCTCCGCTGCCGGACAAGAGAGAACGACCGTGCGCATAGCGATTGATGCGGTGGGCATCCGCATGGGCGGCGGAGTTGTGCTGCTCGAGCAACTGCTGGCCGGGCTGCCGCCCTGCCTGCCCCAGGCGGAGTGGCGCGTGTTTATCCTGCCCGGCATCTTGCCCGGCGACGCGCCCTGCTGGCGGGAGCCAAGCGGCTGCCGCCAGATTAATTTTGAGCCCATCGGCCACGCCGGCGGACTGGGAGAGCGTCTGCACTGGGTCAATCACCGGCTGCCGCAGAAACTCGCGGCCATGGACGCAGACGTGCTGCTGGCCTTCGCTAACGTGGCTTCCGCCGCTCCACCGGTGCCGCAAGTAGTGTACTGCCACCAGCCGAATGCCTTTTTGGAGGAAGGCATTCGCCACGCAAATCCGCTGCTGCGTGCGCGCCTGCGGGGGCTGCGCTGGCTCATTCTGCGCGGCGCCCTGGCCAGCCGGCAGGTAATTGTGCAAACCGCCGCGCTGAAGACCCGGATGATGGCTCTGGCTCCCCGGCTGCAAGGCAGAATCTGCGTCATCCCACCACCTTGCCGAAAGGGGGACGCCGGCAGCGCACCTAGCGCGCGGCTGCAGCAGGCGATGAGCGAATTGCCGCGGCCGCGGGTGCTCTATGTGGCGCGTCCCAGCATCCACAAGAATCACGAGCGGCTGATCGCAGCTCTGCCTCGATTGCTGAAGGCCTACCCGCAGGCGCGGCTGCTGCTAACTGTCGGCAAGAACGAAATGCCGCACGACCGCGGCTATGCCGGGACGCTGGAACGTGTGTTTGCCGCTGCCCGCGCCAGCGGAGCCGAAGGCAGCATCGCCTGGCTGGGGATATTGACCCCGGACGAGGTTGCCTTTGCGCTGCGTCATAGCGACGTGATGGCCTTTCCCTCGCTATCAGAATCTTTCGGCCTGCCGCTGGCGGAAGCCATGACCGAGGGTTGCCCGCTGGCTGCCGCCGACCTGCCCTACGCCCGCGAGGTAGCCGGGCCGGCGGCCGCCTACTTCGATCCCTGGAACCCGGCTTCGATCGCCGCCACCCTGCTGTCGGTGCTGGAGGAGGGGCAACTCCGCGGCCAACTCATTGCACAGGGTCTGCGGCGAGCCGAGCTTTTCTCCCCGGAGCGCGTCTGCCGCCAGCTAGCGGGAGTGCTGCAGGCGGCGGCCGCGGAAGCCGCGTGCGCTTGAGCCTTCGGTTTCAATATCAGAACACGACGAAGCTACTGGAGCTTTTCTACACGCCATGAAAATCGGAATCGTACTCGGACATGCCCTGCCTTTTCCTCCCGCCAGGGGAGGCGGCATCGAGAAGCTGTACGCCATCCTGGCAGGCGAGTTCGTCCGCCGCGGGCACCAGGTCACCGTCTATTCGCGGGCGCTGCCCGGCTTACCCGGCGAGGAAACGGACGGATGCGGCATCCGCCACATCCGGGTAGCGGGCTGCGACTGGACGGGGCACAACTCCCGCGACGCGCTCCATGCCTGGAAGTGGGCGTGGCGCCTGCGCCGCGCCATCCAGCCGGCGGATGTCACTTTGTTCAACACCCTGTTCGCCTTCGCCCTGCTGCGCGGCCCGCAATATGGGGTGCGCATCCTCACCATTCACCGCACTCCCACCTGGAAGGTAAAGCTGTTTGCCGGCTTTGACCGGATTTACGCGGCCAGCGACGCGGTGGTGGGCCAGATTCTGGAGATTGCGCCCCAGTTGCGCCAGGTGAAACGCATTTACAACTGCGTGGATCCGGGCGAACGGCCGTTCGCTGCTCCGGCGGCGGCAAAACCCGGCCTGACTTTTCTCTATCTGGGCCGTTTTGTGGCCGACAAGGGCCTGGAGCATCTGATCCGCGGCTTCGAGCAGGCGCGGTCGCGCTTTCCCGGCAACCGCCTGCTCACCGTGGGCCCGCAGACCAGCGAGGAAGGCGGCGACACCGCTTTCTTCCGCCGCATGTGCGCCTACGTGGCCGGGCACAAGCTGCAGTCCAGCATAAGTTTCCGGCGCCCGCTCTACGATCCCCAGCGGCTGCGGCGCTGCGTGGACGAAGCCGACGTCATCTGTGTTCCCACCCTGAGCGGCGAAACCTTCAGCATGGCGGTGCTGGAAGCGATGGCGGCGGGCAAGCCGGCCCTGGTGTCCGATTTCGGCCCCATGCCGGAAGCGGTGGAGCACCTGGTAAGCGGCTACATCAGCCGGGCGGCGGATGCGGGCAGCATTGCAGCCGGCATGGAGTACTTTTCCGAAGATCTTTCGCGGGCGGCGTTGTGCGGAGAGCAGGCGCGGCGCAAGCTGGAGCGGGAGTTCTCGGCAGCGCACATCGCGCAAGAGTATCTCGACGATTTCGCCCGGCTGCTGGCGGGGAAAGCCGCCTGAGCGGGCAAGGGGGCGGGTGAATAGGGATTGCAAAACCGAGGGAAGAGCTGATGTGGCGGTGATCATTCTGACCCTGAACGAGGAACCCAACCTGCCGTACGCGTTGCGCTCGGCCTGCGGCTGGGCAAAAGAGGTCCACGTTCTCGATTCCGGAAGCACCGACCGGACCGCGGAGATCGCGCGCCAGTTTGGCTGCAACTTTGCGTACCATCGCTTCGAAGATTATTCCCGGCAGCGCAATTACGCGCTGGAGAAGCTGCCGCTGGCGGCGGAGTGGATTTTGTTTCTGGACGCGGATGAGTGGCTGAGCGAAGAACTGAAAGAGGAAATCGCGCACACGCTGAAAACCAAACCCGCGGTCAACGGCTACTACCTTAGGCGGAGGCTGATCTGGATGGGCCATCGCATACGCTGGGGCGGCTACGATTCCACCTGGCTGCTGCGGCTGTTGCGCCGGGGGACGGGGCGCTGCGAAAAGCGCCCCATCAACGAGCACCTGCTGGTGGAAGGAAGCGCGGGCTATCTGCAGCACGACCTCATCCACCAGGACCGGAAGGGATTGAGCGACTGGACGGCCAAGCACAACCTGTATGCCACGCTGGAAGCGCGGCAGCTGGCGGCGGCCGCGGCGGGCGGGGGGTGCATCGCCATCAGCCTGTTTGGTTCCGCCCCGGAACGCAAGCGTTGGCTGCGACAGAGGGTATGGAACCGGCTGCCGCTGTTTCTGCGTCCCTGGCTGTTTTTCACTTACCGCTACTTCTTTTGCCTGGGCTTTCTCAACCGCTGTTTCGTCTTCCACTTCCTGCAGGAACTGTGGCTGCACATGCTGATTGACGCCAAGCTGGTGGAACTGCGTCACAGCCGCAACTCCGGCCAGGACATCATTCCGCTGCCGGCGGGCAGCGCCAGCGGGAAGCAGCGGCAAACGGGATAGAAACGGGTGCAGTGGTTTTCTTAGGTGACATCGCGGCGCCGCGCGAGCTGCTGCCGCAGCTGTCGGAGACGCCGTGCTTTCCGGCGCCGGTGGTGGCCGGCCTGGAAGGGGCGCTGCTGGAGAACGCTGACGGCTGGCGGCGGCACAACGTGAGCTTCAACGATACCGGGGTGGCGGCGGCGCTGAGCCGGCTGAATGTGCGCGCGGTGACTCTGGCCAACAACCACATTCTGGACATAAATGCCTGGCCGAGCGCGACCGTAGAACAGCTGCGCCGGCATGGCATCGCGGCCTGCGGCGCGGGCGACAATGCCGAAGAAGCGGCGGCGGCGGCCGTACTCGACGACCAGGGCTGCGAAGTGCGGCTGCTGGCCTTTGGCTGGCCGGTCATCGGCTGCCGCCCGGCGCAGCGGGCGCGCCCCGGAGTCAACCCTCTGCATCCAGAACACGTGCTCAGTTCGGTGCGCGCCCTGCGCCATGCCCGCCCCGCCTCCAAGATCGTCCTGCTGATGCACTGGGACTACGAACTGGAGCTTTATCCGCAGCCGCTGCACCGCCAGCTGGCCAGGGCGGCGATTGAGGAGGGCGCCGACCTGGTGGTGGGCAGCCACAGCCACTGCGCGCAGGGCATTGAGTTTCATCGCGGGCTGCCCATTGTCTATGGCCTGGGGAACTGGTTTGTGCCGCACGGCGTTTACTACGGCGGCAAACTGCGCTATCCCGCGTTTGCCTGCGAGCAGCTGACCTTCGAATGGCATCCCGACAGGGGAGACAGTATGTGCCACTGGTTCCAATATTGCCCATCGAGACACATAGTGACCCACCTCAACAGCGAATCTCCGGTCGCTTCCGAACGTGTCGCCCGGCTCACGCCTTTTGCCGGCATGGCCGATGGCGATTACCGGCGCTGGTTTGGGAAAAATCGGCGCAAGCGGCGCGCCCTGCCCGTGTTTGCCGACATGCATTCCAACTTCACGAATGACTGCAAGGCGCTGTGGGTAGGGATCCGGCAGCTGGCCATTGACACCGCCAACAACCTGGGCCTGAAGGGAGAGCCGCGCTGATGTGCGGCATCGCAGGCATCGGCGGCGAAGGCCGGCGCGAACTGGTCCAGACGGTCCGCGAAATGGGACGCTGGCTGCTGCACCGCGGCCCCGACGCCTGGGGAGAGTACAGCGGGGAAGGCATCGCGCTGGGCCACACCCGCCTGGCCATCCTGGACATCGCCGGCGGGACCCAGCCCATGTCCACGCCCGACGGGGCGCTGGTGATTGTGTTTAACGGCGAGATTTACAACTTCCGCGAACTGCGCCGACAGCTGGAGGCGCGCGGGCACCAGTTTCGCAGCGATCACTCCGACACCGAGGTCATCCTGCACGGCTACCGCGAATGGGGCACGGAGGCGCTGGGGCGGCTGGAAGGAATGTTTGCCTTCGCCATCTGGGACGCGCGCCAGCAACGTCTGTTTCTGGCGCGCGACCGCCTGGGCATCAAGACGCTGTATTACGCCGGCTCCCGGGGGCTCTTCCTCTTTGCCAGCGAGCCTAAAGCCATCGTGCGCTCGGGGCGGCTGGCGGCGGAACTGGACGCCTCGCAACTGGAGTCCTATTTCATGTTTCGCGCCAGCGTTCATCCGGGAACGCTGTTCCAGGGCATCCGCAAGCTCGATCCGGGATGCTGGCTGGCCTGGGGCCGGCGGAACGGCCTGAGCGGTCCACATCCCTACTGGCGCGCGCGTCCCCTGGCTCCTGGACCCAAGAGTCTGGACGAAGCTGCCGAGCAGGTGGAAGCCCGGCTGGAACAGTCGGTGCGCGCGCAACTGGTGGCGGATGTTCCAGTGGGCATCTTTCTTTCCGGCGGCGTGGATTCGTCGCTGCTGGCGGCCCTGGCCAGCAAACACGGGCGCGTGGAAACCTTCACCATCGCCACCGGCAGCCGCCTGGACGAGCACCATTACGCGGAGGCGGTGGCCAGGCAGTTTGGGCTGCCCATCCACACCTGCTACATCGGGGCCGGGGATTTTCTCCGCCAGTTTGACGATTGGGCCTATTACAACGACGATCCGGTATCGGATCCTTCGGCGCTGGCGCTGATGATGCTGGCGCGCCAGGCCCGCGACCAGGGCATGAAGGTAATGCTTTCGGGGGAGGGTGGGGACGAGCTGTTTGCCGGGTACAACTCCTACCTGCGCTTCCTGGCCTGGCGGCGGATGGGGAAAGTTCCCGGCGCGCGCGCCCTGTGCCGGCTGGCTTCGCCCTGCTGGGGTGGGCGTTCCGCCGATTACCTGCAAGCCGCGCCACGCGACTTTCTGGGCAGCGGCCACCTGACCACCGCCCGGCTGCGCGCCCAGCTGCTCCTGCTGCCGGGCGCGGGGGGCGCGCTGCCCACGAGCGGTGCCAATTCCACACTGCGCGAGGCTCTGATTTTCGATCAGAGGCTGCGCCTGGGGGACGACATCCTGCCGCGCACCGACCGCGCCACCATGGCCGTCTCCCTGGAAGGGCGCGTTCCGTTTCTGGACACCGGCCTGGTGGAGCTGGCCAATTCCCTGCCCGATGCCTGCTGCGTGCATCCCTGGCTGCCCCTGGGCAAGCGCGTGCTCAAAAAGATCGTGCGCCGGCATCTGGGACTGTGGCCGGCCTACCGGCCCAAGCGCGGCTTCGATCTTCCCCTGCGCGCCTGGCTGCTGGGAGACTTGCGCCCGCTGGTAAGGGAGAAGCTGGAGCGCCGGGCGATTGCGCAGCTGAATTACGGCTGCCTGCACGGCTGCTATGCCGGCTGCGCCGCGGGCAACGGCAGCTACGTGGCCATGCTCTGGGCCTGGCTGACGCTGGAGCGCTGGCACAGCGCCTGGATATGCGGGAAGGACGAAGCGCGTGGTCCCGCCGACGTAGCCGGAACCAGCCCTGCCGGGCAAATGCTTTCTCAGTTTCGTTCCCGAGAGGTAGTGGCATGAGCGGCATGAGGGTCTATCATTCTCTGCCCGGCTGGGCGCAAAACCTGGTGTGCAGCCTGGAGGGCGCGCGCCTCGCCCGCGATCGCTACAGCCGCGATTTCATGAAACTGCTGGCAGCCTGCGAGGCGCGCACCTTCGCCGGGGAGGAGGAGATTTGCGCGGAGCGCGACCGGCGGCTGCGGGACTTTCTACGCCAGGCGGTTCGCTTCACGCCTTACTACCGTGAATACGGCGCCGCTCTGGAAGGGGTGCAAACCCTTCCAGATCTCGCCCAGTTCCCGCTGCTCAATAAAGCGCTGGTGCAGTCCGGGGATTTTGCCAGCCGCGGAGTTGCCCGCCGGCAGCGCCGCCGCTCCCACACCAGCGGCACCACGGGCAGCGGCCTCCAGTTCCTGGTCACACAGGAAGCGCAGTGGGAGCAATGGGCGGTGTGGTGGCGTTATCGGAGGTGGCACGGCATTGATCTGGACACGTGGTGCGGCTACTTTGGCGGGCGTTCAGTGGCGGCCACGGAGCAGCGGCGGCCGCCGTTCTGGCGCATTAATTTTCCCGGGCACCAGATTTTGTTCAGCGGCTATCACCTGAGTCCGGCCAACCTGGGTTTTTATGTGGATGCGCTGCGCCGCTACCGGCCTCCCTGGCTGCACGGCTATCCTTCGCTGCTGGCCCTGCTGGCCGCGTATATCTGCGACAGCAATTTGGACCTGGGCTACCAGGTGCGCTGGATTACCACCGGCGCGGAAAACCTGCTGCCCGGCCAGCGCCGGCTGCTGGAAAAGGCGTTCCACGTGACTCCCCGGCAGCACTACGGGATGGCCGAAGGCGTGGCCAATTTTTCAGAATGCGAACTGGGACGCCTGCACGTGGACGAGGATTTTGCCGCCGTCGAATTCCTTCCCACCGGCAACGGCAATCTCTGCCGGGTAGTGGGCACCAACTTCAGCAATCCGGCTTTTCCCCTGCTGCGCTATGACACGGGCGACCTGGCGCGGATTCATCCCCACGAGGTATGCGCCTGCGGACGTCCCGGGCGGCTGGTGGCGCAGGTGGACGGGCGGGAGGAGGACTACGTGGTGCTGGGCAACGGCGCCCGGCTGGGCCGCATGGACCACGTTTTCAAGGACCTGTTCAACATCCGCGAAGCGCAGATTTACCAGCGGCGGGCGGGCGAAATAACGGTTCGCGTGGTGCGCGGCCGGAACTACGAGGAGGCGGATGAAAGGAAACTGCGGCACGAGCTGGGAATGCGGGTAGGCGATCAGGCCGAGGTCCACATCGAGTACTGGGACAGGCTGCCGCGCACGGCGGCGGGCAAACTCCGCCTGGTGATTTCCGAAGTTCCCGGGGGCAAGCTGCAGTTCGCCGCATGAAAGATGCGCCAGATCCTACAGAACCTGCGCAACGGCCTGACCACGGTGGAAGAGGTGCCGGCGCCGCAAGCGGGCGCGGGCACGGTTTTGGTCGAGACCACACACTCGCTGCTGTCCGCGGGCACAGAGCGCATGCTGCTGGAATTCGGCAGCGCCGGCTGGCTGGGCAAAATGCGGCGGCAGCCGGAAAAGGCGCGCGCCGTGTGGGAAAAGATCCGCACCGACGGCGTGGGGGCGACTCTGGATTCGGTGCGCGCCAAGCTGGACCAGCCGCTGGCGCTGGGCTACTGCAACGCCGGCGTAGTGCTGGAGACGGGCGCCGGCGTGAGCGGCTTCCCGCCGGGGACGCGCGTGGTCTCCAACGGCGCACACGCCGAGGTGGTGAGCGTGGCCGCGAATCTCTGCGCCCGCATCCCGCTGGGCGTGGACGACGAAACCGCGGTCTTCACCGTGCTGGGAGCGATTGCGCTCGAGGGAGTTCGCCTGGCCCAGCCGACCCTGGGAGAAACCTTTGCGGTGTTCGGGCTGGGGGTCATTGGGCTGCTCACGGTGCAGATTCTAAGGGGCTGCGGATGCCAGGTTCTGGCGCTTGATCCTAATCCAGAACGGCTGGAGATGGCCTGCCGCCTGGGCGCGCAGGCGGGAGGCGCGGCGGACACGGTGGATGGCGCGCTGCTGACCGCGGCCACCTCGAGCAGCCAGCCTGTGCATCAGGCGGCGCAGATGTGCCGCAAGCGCGGGCGCATCGTGCTGGTAGGCGTCAGCGGGCTGGAACTTTCCCGCGACGACTTTTACAAGAAGGAGCTGAGCTTCCAGGTTTCCTGCTCCTACGGCCCGGGACGCTACGATCCCGCCTACGAAGAGCAGGGCCGGGATTACCCCCTGGCATACGTCCGCTGGACGGCGCAGCGCAATTTCGAAGCGGTGCTGGGCCTGATGGCGGAAGGCAAGCTGGAAACCGCGCCGCTGATCACGCACCGCTTCCCCTTCCGAGAAGCCAACAGAGCCTACCAGGTGCTGCGCAGCGGCGAGCCCCATCTCGGCATTGTGCTGGCCTATCCGCAGAGGGCCCGCGCTGAAGTGCTGGCACGAACCCTTCCTGTGACCCGCCCGGCGCTGGAGCGCACCGCCGGCGCACCCGCGGTGGCCGTGATTGGGGCGGGAAGCTACGCCATGAAGACGCTGCTGCCGGCGTTGCAGAACTGCAACATCGAGCGCCGGGTGATTGCCTCCAGCCGGGGCGTAAGCGCGGCGCATGCGGCGAGGAAGTTCTGCTACCAGGAAGCGACCAGCGACGTGGAGGCACTCTTGGCCCGCGCCGACGTGGACGCGGTGGTGATTGCCACTCGGCACGACAGCCACGCCCGCCTGGTCTGCCAGGCTCTGGCGGCGGGCAAGCACGTGTTCGTGGAGAAGCCTCTGGCCAGGAACGAGCAGGAACTGGAGGCGATTGCAGCCGCGCTGGAATCGGCGCGCGGGCTGCTGATGGTGGGGTTCAACCGGCGCTTCGCTCCGCATGTGGTGAAAGCGGTACAACTGCTGCGCCAGATCTCACAGCCAAGGGCCATGGTCATCACGGTGAACGCCGGCGCCGTGCCCCCGGACCACTGGACGCAGGACGCGGAGACGGGCGGCGGCAGAATCATCGGCGAAGCCTGCCATTTCCTGGACTTGGCGCGCTTCCTGGCGGACGCGCCGGTGGAATCGGTGCAGACCACCAAGCTGAACGCGGAAACACTCAGCATCACTCTTTGCTATCAAAATGGCTCCACCGCCGCCATTCACTATCTCGCCAACGGGAGCAAGAAGTTTCCCAAAGAGCGGGTGGAAATTTTCTGCGGCGGGGCCATTCTGCAGATCAATAATTTTCGGGTGATGAGAGGGTTCGGCGTGGCCGGATTCGGGAAGCTGCGGCTGTGGCGGCAGGACAAGGGAAATGCCGCCTGCGTGGCCGCCTTCATCGAGGCGACTCGCAACGGCGGAGCTGCCCCCATTCCGCCCGCTGAACTTTTCGAGGTGACGCGGACCGCGCTGCAAATTGCTTCCCGATAGCTCATGTCCTCTCCGTTCTTGTACATGAACACGGTAAGGCACCTGAAGCCAGGCCAAATTGCCTGGCGCCTGCTGCCGCGGCTTTCCCGGACGGCGCCCGACGGCGATGTTCGGCTCAGGGAACGCGGTGGCCCGTGGGCCAGCCCCATCGCTTTTGCGCCCGCCCCGCTCAGGCAGCCCTCGCGCCTGCGCGAGTACACGCTGCACTACCAGCGCAATCCTTCGCCGGCGGCGGTGGAACGCTGGATTGCGGAATACCCTCGCGCGAGCGGGGCAGGCTGGGAGCCCTACCCTCTGTCGCTGCGGATTGTGAACTGGATCAAGTGGATTTTGAGCGGACAGGCGCCGTCCCCCCGCCTGCTGCAGAGCCTGGCGGCGCAGGCCGGTTATCTTTCGCGCCATGTTGAGCGTCATCTGCTGGCCAACCACCTTTTCATGAATGGAACGGCGCTAGTTCTTGCGGGAACATTCTTCCGCCATGACGGCTGGCTGCGGCAGGGCTTGGCGATTCTGGAACGGGAAATTCCCGAGCAGGTACTCTCGGACGGCGGCCATTTCGAGCGCAGCCCCATGTACCACAGCCTGGTGCTGGAGGCGCTGCTCGACCTGCTGAACCTGGGCGCCGCCTATCCCGGCCTGCTTCCGGATTGGTCGGCAGTTGCCGGGCGCATGCTGGGCTGGCTGCGTAACATGACCCACCCGGACGGGGAGATAGGGTTCTTCAACGACGCTGCCTGGGGTGTGGCTCCGCCGCCTGGCCTTCTTTTCGACTACGCTTCCCGCCTTGCAGTGCCGGCCGGCGACGTCAGGCTGGGAGAGAGCGGCTATATCCGACTGGAGAACACGAACAGCGTAGTGCTGTTTGACGCCGCTCCGCTGGGGCCGGACTACCAGCCCGGACACGCACACGCCGACACGCTTTCGTTCGAGCTGTCGCACCGCGGGCGGCGCGTGCTGGTAAATTCCGGGATTTCCACTTATGAGAATTGTCCACACCGCGCCGCGGAGAGGGGAACTGCCGCCCATAACACGGTGCGGATTGACGGCCTGGATTCCAGCGAAGTGTGGGCGGCGTTCCGCGTGGCGCGGCGCGCTTATCCCTGCGATGTAAAGACAACTGCGGACAACATCGCCGAGGCGGCGCACACCGGCTATACCCGGGTGCGGCCTCCGGTGGTCCATCGCCGGCAGCTGGAACTTGGCCCGCAGTGCCTGCGGGTAACGGATTTCATTGAAGGAACAGGCACGCACCTGGTGGAGATATTCTTTCATTTCCACCCTGGCGCTCAGGCCGGCATCCGACTTGATTCCAAGCTCTGCCGCTCTCAGGAGCAAACCTTTTTTCATCCCGGCTTCGAACTCTCTCTCCCCAATCAAACCGTGATTGGCCGCTACCGCGGCCCCTGCCCGGTAAAGTTTGAGACCTGCATCTCCCTGGATTGACTGATCGCCGGCATTCGCAAGCCGGCAGCGGAATTCGCCATGCACATTCTTTTTTTCGCCGACAACTTCCCGCCCGAACGCAATGCCCAAGCGGCCAGGGTGTATGAACGCGCCTGCTACTGGGTGCGCTGGGGACACCAGGTTACGGTGATAACCTGCGCCCCGAATTTTCCCGAAGGCCAGGTCTTCCCCGGCT
>JBLMXE010000023.1:0-4914 GCA_050257615.1 Chlamydiota bacterium
GTGTTTTCCGCCGATCTAAGCGTGGTCACGCTGATGATGGCCATCAGCACCTTTTGCGCCGGCCGCATCCTGGATGCCGGCATTTCAGTGCGCGAGCTGGCGGTGGGCGTGGGTGCGACCGTCATGCTGCCCGCCGCCGGCTGGCTGTGGGCGCAGGGGCTGTGGAAGGGCAGGGAATGCGAGGCCAAGGCGGGAGTCGGGAGTTGAACCTCAGCTTCTAGCTACTACCTTCTGGCTTTAGCTCGAAGCTAACGTCAAAGCGGGAGTCAAATGGGCGCTCCCATCCACACCTTCAGGCAGAAATAGAGCTTCCCTGATGTTCGACCCTGCCACTCCTCCGTCCGGAAGGGGAACACGGGTCACCCATCCGGACGAAGGAATGCCCTTGCTGCTTGCCGGTTAGGGCTCGCATTCAGGCGTGAGCAGCCGGTTGTTGTAGCTGTCTAGCGTGGCAGCATCGTGGACCATAGCTTTGCCGGTCGGAGTGGATGGGGCAACCACCTGCGGCAAGTAGCCCAGCCCGGTCATTAATGTGTTGGCATCGCTGATGACCGCCGAAACGGGCGCGGGACTGGAGCCGTGGGCAATGTTTAGCTGAGCAGCAATGAGCTGGTAGGCCAGTATGATGCTGGCATCTCCGCGAGCGCTGGTCCGTAGAATTGTCAGCAAGGCACTCTGGTCGTAGGTCTTGTCGCCCAAAGTCAGCGACGCGACCGGCCAGGTGCTAGTGTTTTTCCAGTAGCCTTGGCCGTGCGGGCATTTGTTCTGAACCGGGATCTGAGTGGCGCCAAGAATGTTGACGTCGAAGGCAGTGGCCAACGTACCAAACCAGTAGCCACCGTCGGTTTCGGTGTAGCCCGTCCAGCTGCCGTCTGGGTTCTGATTGCGCACCAGCCACTCGTTGTAGTCTTCCCACCAGTTGCAGGGGCCGTTTGGCGGGCTGCCGGGAGCGCCGCAGGAAGTGAGCAGGTTAGTGATGCTGGTGGTCTCGGTAAGGCCGATGATGACGTCCAGCCCCTTGTACACCGACCACATGGCGTAGGGATGGCCGAAGTTGCCATACCACAAATTGTTCGCAGTCTCGGTCCAGTGGCTATTCAGGAAGACAAGCGCTTTCTGGACTTGGGCATTGGTCTTATCATAACCCACGAATTTCAGGCCTAACAGCAAACCACCCGTGTCGGAGTGCGTGCACCAACTGCCGTCAGTGTAGTACGGCTGATAGCAGCCTCCTCCGCTTGTAGGATCCTGAGTGGCTAGCAAGAAATACTTCAGCTCGTCTTTTACGAACTGCGGGGTTGTCGCTCCCAGTGTCTCGTTAAAGATGAGGGAAATAATGGCCCATTGGGTGGTGGACATATCGGAGTCCTCCTGGCCGATGGGCCAGTAGCGCCAACCGCCGCGCAAAATTCCGGCGGCGGCCGTGGTTTGGCCGGCAGCAAACAAATTGGTGATGCCTTGTGCGATCTGCTGGTAAGTCATGCCAGCCAGCGGACCTATTGTGGTTCCTACCTCGCTGGCTCGGCCCTGGGCGTAGGTGGCCAACGCCGGGGCAATCAATCCGGTGGTATAAGTCGCCTCGCCCGAACCGTCCCAGTAAACTGCTGTGCAGGTCCCGGTGCCACACGGATTGAACCCATCGGTTCTAACCCCGACTGTAGTGGTTGTGGCCTGAGCCAGCAGCCACTGGATTCCCTTATCAACCGCTGTTTGATAGGTAGCGGCCTCTGTGCCCCAATACCCCTTCTGGCTCATAAAGGCAAATACAGCAGCCCCGGTTGCCGCTTGCGGGAAGTTTGTACCCCAGAGCAGATACTCCCAATGGCCGTCTGCTTGCTGAGTGGAGTACAGATTGGCCAAACCATTTTGGATGGCGGCGGTCTTTTCTGCTTCGGTAGCCGCCGACGCGCCGATTGACCAGCTTGTTATGCACAGCAGCACTGCTCCCAGAACGAACCTGAAAGAGCAACTGTTTTTAGGCATAAATCCTCCCTTCACATGTGGCGGATAAGTGCTATCAAAGAGAAGTTCGAGTTAAATTGCGCAGCCGTCGCAGGCGACCCAAATTAAGAACTCGACTCCTCCAAGGACTGAAGACAAATAAAGCGGGTCCGCGATGAGGTGTGCGTGATCGGCGGGAGAGTCGCGGGGATCCCTATGCTCGTTCTGTTGAATACACCTGAAGGCGGTGCAAAAGCGATGACAGGACGCGATTTTTCTTCAGTAATGCATGAATTGTGGTTCCCAAATCAGAACGGTGCCAATATGGGCACTTACTGATACCAGAATGGGCGGCGTCTGTCCTGAGTCCACGGGTGACAATAGGTTGACAGATCAATCTAAGAGAATTTCTTGCTTTTTGTGGGAAAGGGGGCCAGAAAGGTGGCCTCTCCGAGAGTAACTGCGTCTCCATTCGTCAATCTTCATTCTTCCATCTACAATTAGCGCTCCATGCGCTCCCGCTCGTATGCGCGGCTGGCTTTGCTGCTGCTGACCGCGCTGAATTTCCTCAACTACATTGACCGCTCGGTGCTGTTCGCGGTGCAGCCGCTGGTGCAGGCGGAATTCCACCGCAGCGACGCCCAGTTCGGCTTTCTGACCACCGCATTTTTTATCTGCTACATGGTGGCGGCACCGGTGGTGGGCCTGCTGGCGGACCGTTATCAGCGACGGGCCATCATTGTTGCCGGGGCGGTGGTGTGGAGCCTGGCCACCATGCTGACGGCGGTTACCTACAGCTTCGACGCGCTGCTGATACGGCATGCCATCGTGGGCATTGGCGAAGCGACCTTCGTGACCATCGCCCCCTCGTTTCTGGCCGACATGTTTGGGGAAGAAAAGCGCGGGCGCATCTTTTCGCTCTTCTACATCGCCATACCGGTAGGCACGGCTCTGGGCTATATCGTGGGCGGGCAACTGGGGCCGCGCTACGGCTGGCGCGCGCCGTTTTATGTAGCGGGAGCGCCCGGGCTGGCGATTGCGCTGCTAATGCTGCTGATCCCGGAGCCGGAGCGCGGCCGCTGCGACCGCCTCCAGGAAACCGCCGAGCGCGGCACGCTGCGCGGCCTGGCACGCAATCCCGCCTTCTGGACGGCTACCCTGGGCATGGCCATGATGACCTTCGCCCTCGGCGGACTCTCCGTGTGGATGCCGACCTTCCTTTCGCGCGTACGCCACTATCCGTTGCCAAAGGCCAACCAGATGTTCGGAATCATCACTGCATTCAACGGCACCGTAGCCACGCTGGTGGGCGGCTGGCTGGGTGACCGCCTGCTGCGGCACACCGCCAGCGCCTACTATCTGGTTTCCGCCGCCAGCATGGCGCTGGGGATTCCCGCCATGATCCTGGCTCTGTATTTCAGCGGTCGGGTGATGTTTCCGGCTATTTTTGCCGCGGAATTCCTGCTGTTGCTCAACACCGGCCCGCTCAATGCCGCGGTGATCAATTCCGTGGGCGCACACATTCGCGCCACGGCGGTGGCCGTGAACCTGTTCACCATTCACCTGCTGGGTGATGCGCTCTCGCCCACGCTGATCGGCTACATTTCCGACCGCAGCTCACTGCAGAGCGGCTTTACCAGCGCTGTAGTGGCCATCGCATTGTCGTCGGCCGTGCTGTTTGTGGGTACGAGATACGCGCCGCAGGTGAAGGTGGCAACGGGGCAACAAGTGACTGGCCAGGAATAAGGTTTTCAAAGTTTCGGTCGTACGACTCTTCTCAGTCTAGAGGGCTGATTTCACTTGCAGTGTCGTCAGCAATGCACCCGAGATGCTCCGGCACCGAAGCGCCTCAGCATTACGCCCGGAGGGGGCCCATGGATGCTGGGTGCTCTCGAAACCTTGAAACTCTGAAACCTTGAAACCTGCGATCCGATATCACTCCGGCGCCCTGCCGGGGTCCGGCGGCTCTTCCACGGGGATGCCTCCTCTGGAGCCTTCTGGCCGCTCAGCAGGCTGGCGGGAGGATTTGGGGTGTTGCCACTTACCGGCGCGGTAGCGGTTGCGGCGCTCAACGTCGTATTCCTTAGGTATGGGTGGGAGCTTGGCGGCGGCCCCGTGGAGCTGCCGGGCCCGCCGCAGAATGATTTCTGGGCGCCCGTCATAGGCCTGAATTTTGCCGTGAATTTCGATCTCCTTGCCCGCGAGCTGGCGTACGTCTCCCACGTGGTGCAGGTCGCGCGGGAAGACCACGACGGTAAACGGACAGGTGCGGTAGTCGGCGCAGAAGTTGAGGAAGGTGGTGCCGCTGGGCCCTTCCTTCACCTGGAAGACCCGGCCTGCGACGCAAAGCGAGTCTCCAATGTGCTGGGGAGCGCGCTGGATGGGAATGCAATCCGCGCCCGCGGGCGTGGCCAGCAGCAGGGCAAAGCAGATGAAGGCGAAAGCACGCACATTCGCCTCCTGCCCCTATTTTAGGCCGCTGCAAGCGGACAGGCGGGGGGCTGAGCCGGCCACCCGCCGCCCAAGTTCTGTTTTGGAACTGATGAGTCGAGCTATTTGAACGATTTGATAGCTGCGGTTTCGTCGTCCTTTACATCGAAGACGGTGTACAGCTTGGTGATCTGCAGCAGGTCATGGACCTTTTTAGTCAAGTTCAGCAGTTTCAATTCGCCGCCCTGGTTGCGGACGCTGGTGAAGGCGCTGACCAGTTCGCCGATGCCGGAGCTGTCAATGTAATTGACCTCGCCGAGGTTCAGCAGAATCTTCTTGTTTCCTTTGCCCACCAGATCGCGCACCGTATCGCGCAAGATGACGCTGCCTTCGCCCAGCGTGATACGTCCGCTGAGATCCACAATCATCACCCCATCTACCTGCCGGGTGTTGGCTTTCATGCTCACTGGGAAGCCTCCTTGTTGTCGCCGGCTACGCCGGGGACGTGCTTGATAAGTTTGAGTTCGGTGCCGGGATGAAGCA
>JBLMXE010000024.1:0-4593 GCA_050257615.1 Chlamydiota bacterium
GCGAAGGATTGATCCAGGTGAGCGAGGTGGAGTCGTACCAGTCGCCGCGCTGCCAGCCCTGCATGGGCACCACGCTCAGATTGGCGTGGATGTTGAGCTCGGAGTTGAACATCTGCGCCAGCTCGCCCATGGTCATGCCGTGGCGCACCGGCTCCTGAAAGTAATTTACGAAGGTGGCCGTTCCCGGATCGGAAACTGGTCCCTGCACAAGCGAGCCGGTAATGGGATTGGGCCGGTCCAGCACTACCACCTGGATGCCGGCTTTGGCCGCCGCCTCCAGGAAGTAACCCATCGTCGTTTCGTAGGTGTAGTAGCGGGCGCCGGCGTTCTGCAGGTCAATGAAGACCGCATCCAGGGTTTTGAGCACATCGAGCGACGGACGCCGCTGCGCGTCGGTGGAGCCATAGACGCTGTACACCGGAATCTTCGTGGCCGCGTCCACCGTGTTGCCGATGGCGGTGGTGTCCAGGCTGCCCGTGACCCCGTGTTCGGGGCTGAAGATCGCCACCAGCGAAACGCCCGGCGCATGGGCCAGCACGTCAATGGTGCGCTTTCCATCGCTGTCCACGCCCGTCTGATTGGTGAGCAGGCCGATGCGCTTCTGCGTGCCCTTGCTCTGAAACACATCCAGGGCGAAGTTGCCGGCTTCCAGCACGTCAATGCCGCTCTTGACGTCGCCCTCGCGGTCCTGCACATTGCGGGCGGCGGCCGCGGCTTCGTTGTAACCGGTGAGGCGGACCAGGCGCAGCTGCTCCTTTTCCGAAACAGTCAGATGCAGCGACGCTGCCACCGCCGTCGCCACCTTGGAGCGCAACGGAACCGCCGTACCCTTGCCGCGCGGGTGCACGCCGTTGGCCAGAATGATGATGTAAGTCTGGGTGGTGGGATCAATCCACACCGAAGTTCCGGTAAAGCCGGTATGCCCGTAGGAGCCCACCGGCAGCAGTTCGCCGCGGTTGCTGGAGAAGGGCGTGTCAATGTCCCAGCCCAGGCCGCGGACGTCGGTGGCGTTGGGCGGCTGCTGCGGCGTGGTCATCTTCTCGATGGTCAGCGGCGAAAGCAACTTGCCGTCGAGCAGCGCCTGGCAGAATTTGCTCAGGTCGTCGGCGGTGGAAAACAGCCCCGCGTGCCCGGCCACCCCGCCCATGCGCCGCGCTGTGGGATCGTGCACCACGCCCCGCAGCATCACGTTGTGCTCGTCGTATTGGGTGGGCGCGATGCGGGGAATCCAGGAGCGCGGCGGCAGAAACTGGGTGTGCGTCATCTTCAAGGGCTTGAAGATGTGCTCCTCCGCATATCCATTCAGCGACTGTCCGCTGACGCGCTCCACCAGTGCGCCCAGCATGATGTAGTTGATGTCGCTATAAACGAAACGCGCGCCCGGCGGGTTCTCCGGCTTCTCCTGGAACGCCATCTGGTAGGCGGTTTCCTTGCCCTGCCAGGGCTGGGTCAGGTCGAGATCAGGCGCCAGGCCGGAATAGTGAACCATCAACTGCCGCACCGTGATGTCCTGCTTGCCGTTTACGCCGAACTCCGGCATATAGCGCACCAGGGGATCGTTGAGCCGGATTTTGCCTTCTTCCACCAACTGCATTATGCAGGGCGTGGTGGCGATCACTTTGGTGAGCGAGGCCAGGTCGAAAATCGTGTTCGCGGTCATGCGCTCGCGCCGCGGGTCCAGCGAGCGCCAGCCGAACGCCTTGCGGTAGATCACGTGCCCGTGGTGGCCGATCAGCACCACCGCCCCCGGCACCTGGTGCTGCGCAACGGCGTCGCGGACGATGGCGTCCACCTGCGGCAGCGAATCGGCAGCGTTCTTTTTGAGTTTGGCTGCTGCCTGGCTTCCGGACGCCAGGCTGATGAGGACAAAAAGGACGACGAAATGGGAGCGTAACAGCCTATAGTTCATGTTCACAGCGGTTCAATTGTGGAAAAAGGAGTACCCGCGACTTTACACAACCCGCGCCCGGTTCTCAAGTAACCAGGCGGGCAGTGGCCGAGAGATGAAACTCCACTGTTTTGGCAGCACGTGCGTTTCAGCCAGCGATCAGGCCAGCGTGGGCACGGCCAAATGCTAAGCTGGAGATGCTTATCGGCACCGCTATAGAGACTCTGATTAAGCACTGGTGTTGAAAAGGATGGCCTTCGGAACACACTACACGCAAGTGAAAAGGCCAAACCTTTTTATCGTCGGCGCGCCCAGGTGCGGCACTGGCTCTCTATGGACCTACCTTCGACGGCATCCTGAAATTTTCATGTCGGAAGAAAAGGAGCTTTACTTCTTCGATTCCGACCTGCGGGAAAAGCCAGGACCTTCGCTGGGGGAATACCTGAGACATTTTGCCGGCGCGGATGGGCAAAAGTGGGTGGGGGAGGCAACACCAAGCTATTTGCGCTCGCGAGCGGCGCCCGCAGCCATCCGGCAGTTCAGCCCGGAGGCTCGCATTGTCATCATGCTCAGAAATCCGGTGGACGTGATGCATTCCTTGCATAATGCCGCGCTCTATCGCCGCGAACCCATTACAGACTTTGCTGCGGCGCTGGATGCAGACGCCAGACGCAATGGGCGCGACCGCATCGGGTATCGCGAATTCACCGACTTCCCCGAACAGGTCCAGAGGTATTTCGACGTCTTTGGGCGGGAGCAGGTCCACGTCATCATCTACGAAGACTTACGGTTAGATGCGGCTGCGGTTGGCCGGAACACTCTTTGCTTTCTGGAAGTTCGCAATGACATAGCCTGGGAATTTCCCTGGGTCCATGCCAACAAGCAGGTCCGCAGTCCGCGCCTTGAGAAGATGCTGTCACGCCCGCCCAACGCCCTGCTGCGGATGGCCCGTGTGCTGGCGCCCCGGCAACTTCGCTCCCGCATGCGCTGGGGGCTGTTGCGCTCCAATGCCGCCGTGGCTCCACGATCGCAGATTCAACCGGAACTGCGAAGACGTCTGCAACTGGAAATGCAGCCCAAGATCCAGCAGCTTGGCAAATTGCTGAACCGTGACCTCACCGCATGGTGCCGCGACTGAGCACCGGCTGCTAAACCCAGGTCCTTTTGCCTCCGCCGCCACAGTTTTGCTATAAGCGTGCTGAGTCGTCTAACCACCTTGCCTCCGCTTGCGCAAAGCTCGCCGCTGTTGCCCCAGGCCGACTACGGGGGGCAGGATGAACGCTTCGCTCGCGCTTTCGGCATTTTGCAGGAGGCCATCAGCGAGCACGTCTTTCCCGGTTGCGCCATTTCTGTTCTCCATCGCGGCAGGCTGGTAGCGCTGAAGGGCCTGGGGCACTTCACCTATGAACCGAGCTCGCCTGTGGTCGAGGCCGAGACCATCTTCGACCTCGCCTCCGTCTCCAAAATAGTAGCCACCACGCCCATGGCCATGCTCCTCTACGAGCGCGGCCAGCTTGATCTGGAAGCGCCAGTCACTTCCCTGCTGCCCGAGTTCGCCGGCGACGATCCGCGCCGCGATGAGGTCACGGTGCAAATGCTGCTGGCGCACTCTTCCGGCCTGCCCGCCTACGAGCGCCTGTTCGAGCGGGCGCAGACTCGCGAAGAACTTATCCGCGGCGCCCTGTCTATGCCGCTCGCTGCCGATCCCGGCACGCGCGCCGAATACAGCGACATTGGCTTCATCATTCTGGGCGAACTGCTGGTCCGCCTGGCCGACGAGCCGCTCGACCGCTTCTGCCAGCGTGAAATTTTCGGTCCCCTGGGCATGGCGCGCACCTGCTTTTGCCCGCCGGCAGCCTGGCGCCCCCAGATCCCGCCCACTGTGGACGACCGCGCCTTCCGCCATCGCGTGGTGCAGGGCGAAGTGCACGACGAGAACGCCAGCGTGATGGGTGGAGTTGCCGGCCACGCCGGAGTCTTCGCTCCCGCTGCCGACATGGCCCTCTTCGCTCATGCCATGCTCAACGGCGGCCGCCCCATCCTGCGGCCGGAAACTTTGGCTCTCTTCACCCATCGCCAAAGCCAACCGCCCGGCAGCTCCCGCGCGCTGGGCTGGGATACTCCTTCACAGCCGTCGCAATCCGGGCGTCATTTGTCGCAAACGGCTTTCGGCCATCTGGGCTACACTGGGACCTCCCTATGGATAGATCCGGAACTGCAGCTCGCGGTCACGCTGCTGACCAACCGCACTTGGCCCGACCACAGCAGCCAGGCGATCAAACAGATCCGCCCGAAGTTTCAGGACGCGGTCATGGAGGCTCTGCCATGACCAGCGGCACAGTCCGCATCCGGCGCAGCGCCTGGCGGGTTGCCGCGGTGGTCATGGTTACCGTGGCCGTGTTGGCCTTTCTCTCCGACGTTTATCTGGTGGCTTCCCACCCAGGGGTCATGTTCGCCACCGCGGACGCCGCTGTCCTGGGCGTGCTCTCCGGCACCATCGCCTGGGTTTATCAGCGCCGGCAGAACCGCTACCTAGCGGAGCGCCTGGAAGTGATTGCCGACATGAACCACCACGTGCGCAATAACCTGCAGGTCATTCAGTATTCGGCTTATCTGACCAAGGACCAGGAACACATCCAGCGTATCGAGCAGTCTTTGAGCCGCATTGACTGGGCGCTGCGTGAAGTCCTCACCGGCAAACAACT